>NZ_CAJCHS010000121.1 GCF_903970205.1 Nevskia soli
CCTCCGCTGCGGCTGCGGCCGAGCAGACCGAAGACCGCCGCGCGGCCGCCCGGCGGCGGAAACGCGGTAAATTTCCCGTTCTCGAACCGGACCAGGCCCATATCGGTTCCGAGCCAGAGCCGGCCGGCCCCATCTTCATCATCTATCGACCAAACGGCGCCCGCGGGCGCGCCATCGCGGGGGCCGAAGGTAGTGAACTTGCCGTCCCGGAAGCGCGCCAAACCGTGCTGCGTCCCGATCCAGAGCGTCCCCGCCCCATCCGCACGGAGCGCCCAGACGTAACCGCCGGGCAGGCCGTCGCCGACGGTATACGTTGTGGCCGCGCCGTCCTTGTAGCTCATGATTTCGCCGGATTCCGCGCCCATCCAAAGCGTGCCGTCGCGAGCCTCGCACAGGGACAAGACGCGGTTGCTCTTCATTCCCGGCGTATTCGCCGTACTGAACGTGGTGAAACGGATTCCATCGAAGCGCGCGAGTCCGCCGAACGTGCCGAGCCAGAGATAACCGTCCCCGGTTTGCAGAATAGCCGTGACGGAGTTCTGAGGCAACCCATTCTCGGTTGTCCACACGGTCTGGAGATAGTCGTCAGGCGACTTCCACGGAGCCTGCCCGCGCGCCGGCATGCCGATCCCCGAGAGTAGACAGAAGAGCATGCAGGCCGCGGTCGGCAATCTTGGCAAGGCGCTACATTCTAGCGCGTTTCGGCCGCGGCGATTAAGAAGTCTGCAGGACCCCTCTACAGCGAGATCGCCGCCGCAGTCTCCACCCGTTCTCTACTGTGGATACATGCTGCAACTCGGCTAAGTGCCCCGAGTAAGTGGGTACGGAACCAAATCGTTACAAAACCTGACTTATCTACAAGTTTTGCTACGCTGCCCCACAGGCGATTGGAGTTACAAGGAGTTTTACAAGCCTTAACAGCAAGAGTACTTTGCGACACAGAAATTAAAGAGTGGGATGTGGCTAAATAGGCTGCAAGGGAAGAGTAATCGTTAGAAGCTAATCGATTTAGGAGTTGCTCTGCAAGCTTCCCTTCGGCTTTTCATCTAACTAACTAATAAAGGAAAAAACTGACATGAAACAGCAGCAACATGACCACCTGCCTGGGAGGCGGGACGTTATTCTGAAAATCGTCGGAGCGGCCGGGATCGCCGGGATGGGTAAAGGTGTCGCTTTGGCGGCCAGCAACACGGCGCTCCTTACCCCGGAGATGACCGAAGGTCCTTACTGGGTGGACACCCAACTGGATCGATCCGATATCATTTATGATCCTTCGAATGACACGTACCAGAGCGGATTCCCCCTCCTCCTTGTGATCAAGGTGTACCAGGTCTCGATAAGCACGGGAATTACACCGCTCCCTAATGCGTACATCGATGTCTGGCAGGCCAACGCGTTAGGCGTGTACTCGGACGAAGCAAGCCTGGGTACCTTAGGGCAACTCTACCTTCGCGGCTACCAAGTAACTGATACTAACGGCAAAGTTCATTTCACAACGATTTACCCCGGCTGGTATCACGGGCGCACGCCCCACATCCATTGCCGGGTCCGCCTCTACTCCGGTTCAACGACCACATACAACTACACAACCCAGTTCTATTTCGAGCAACCGATCACGGATCTTGTCTACCAGACCGCTCCCTACAATACGCACGGTACCCAGGATACTTACAACAGTACGGATATCTTCTACACGGCGAACGATTGCCGAACGGGCAATGAGGTCGGGACCGAGACGATGCTGAAGCTTGCCGACGAGACTACTTATGCCGTCGCCCAGATTTCCATTCGCCTGGACTTGAACTTTCCTACGAATACCAATTGCTGACGGATTACCGCGAGGGAGCGCGCAAGCGTTCGCTCCCTCAAACCACCAACTCGTCGATTGCTCGCGATCCTTCTAAGGCGGCCAGCAACATCCGACAAACGGTTTCACTGTTCCCGCCGGACACTTTCAGCATCGGTCGTCTCCACCTGGAGCGCCGTCAAACGTCGGTTACACAGCACAGCCACTGCCAGCTGCTCGGAACAGCTCCAACCCGGTTCGCTGTGATACACAGTACAATCGCTGGGGACTCCTTTCGAAGCTCTGTTCGCTGGAGAATCGCGGCACGTTGCAATCATCGAAAACGCACGCATTCTGCTAATGCGACCTCTGCATTCCCTGTAAAACGTGGGGATTCGACGCCGCCGCGGCGTTTGTCAGACACCGGGCAGGGGACGCGCACGCCAACTCCAGCCGAGCCCGCGCCCTCTCCAGCTTGCCCCGATACCTGGAATGTAGTACTTGTCTCACCTAAAAACTCGGTCTCCCTGTTGTTTTCTTCTACGGATTGCAGTACATTCGAACGGGTACAGCTCGGAATTCTGCGAGGAATCTAGTGTCGCGGCGTTCCCATGACGGCTCTGCCCGGAGGACAAGGAATGACCCATCGCAATCTTCTATTCAGGGGCGTCGCGGTTCTGTGTTTCAGCGTGACCGCTTCGTTTGCCGGCAGCATCTCGCTGCAGGAAATGGGAATCAACGTGAACGGCCTCGTTACCGACACCGGAGCGGGAGGGAATCCCTTCACGGTTTCCGGCGTGAATGCTTCAGGTTTCAATCAAGATACCGGCTTAGGCACGTTGACCTTTACGTTCGACCCGGGCAAAACCGGCTCCTACTACGTCGACTTCTTCCTCGATCCGGAACTCAGTGTGCCGTTTTACAACGAATACGGTGCGGTGAACGGCAGCTTGCCCAGTGATATTTCCTACCAGATTGACGACCCGTATTTAGGCTCAATCTACAGTAATTTCAGCGCGAACACCCTGGACGACACCAACCATATGCCAGGTCAAGCCGATAACTACCTTGGAGGCTGCAGCGGGGCCGATTGCAACGGCGACGTTTCACTGGCGCTAGGATTCAATTTCACGCTGCAAGCCGGGTATGAAGCCGTGATTACGCTGGATGCCACAACTACCAATCCGGGCGGGTTTTCGCTCCAGCAGGTGCATCCGATCGATCCCAACAACGCGACGGCAACCGACTACTACCTGGCCGAGAACATCAGCATCCAGCCTGTTGTTGTCGGTAGTGTGCCCGAGCCGGGGAGTCTGCTGCTGGCGGGCTCGGCTGTCGCCCTTTTGGCTTTCATCCTAATCCGTCGCAGGGTCGTCCGTGGTTAAGCCCACGCCACGCTTCCACGTTTTGAAGAAATCAGGAGGGAAACAAAACATGACCCATCTCCATTTCAGAAGAGCGCTGTTGGTGACAGCCGCACTGGCAGGATTCACCCTTCCGGCGTTAGCCATCGCACCTGTGCCGCTGACGGTACCCTGGATACCAACCAACCCCAGCAGCCCCCACACGACTTACCCAACGGCCAACATAATCCTGGGCGCCACAGTGCCCAATATCGTGGGTTCCACCGATAGCTTTACCTTCCAATGGGACTTCGGTGACGGCAACGCAACCGCCCCCGTGGCGGTAACGAACCCTTACGACATCTCAACCACTCACGTGTATGCAGGTTCGACGGCCGGCCAGACGTGGACCGCGAGAGTGACCGTCAACGACACCACGACGAACCAGTCCGGCAGCGCGACTTATCCCGTGATTATGGAGGCGAACACGCTGACTTCACGCGTGAACGTAGCCATCGATTTCGGCCTCTGGTACATGCATCAGACCGAGTGGCGCTCAACGACCTCGGTTGGTTCGAGCACCGTGAATTGGGGAGGCTGGGACTACTTAAGCGGCTCTCCCGGCTGTCCGACGGTGAACGGCAACGCCTACGATTGTGACAATCAGTATTATGCGAGCGTCATCGACGCGTCCAACGTGCAGGCTTTCGAAGTGAGCGGCCATTATGGAAACGGGCCGGCAACGGATCCCTTCACCGATGACGTGGCGCGCGGGCTGAACCGCATGGTTTCGTTCCTGCAGTCCAACACCGTCGTTCCGGATACCTACAATTACAATCCGGCAACGGCCAACTACGGCTGCACCTCGGGCTATCCAACCACACAGTACCCGACTTGCCAGCCCCCGGCGACGCAGGTGTTTTACAATCCAAATGCAACTTCTTGTACCAACCCTCCCTGCACGTTTACCTTCGACGGAAACGCGAACGGTTATTACCTGCTGGCGACCGGCGACAACGTGGGACGGCCGATGTATGAGGGTGGACAGTTCATCGACGCGCTGGTGGCTAGCGCGAACCCGTCCGGAGTAGCCCCAACCGGCGGCACCGCGGTCCTCGGGCAGACCTACAAGAACATCGTCCAAGATCTGGTAGACGGCGTGAGTTATTGCCAATATAACTACGACTACGACGTCTCACAAGGCACATCCCGCGGCGTCGACCAATATCAGGGTGGCGGCTGGTGGTATAGCTGCCAGCAGGGCGATGACAACTCCGTGTCCCAATGGGCCGCCATCGGAAACATTGCCGCAAACCGTGGTTTTGGCCTCACCATTCCCCCTATCGTGCCGGACGCCAACCAGGTTTGGGTTACGGACAGCCAGGATGTTCAGAACGCCACTCCGGCCGGGCCCGATCCGTTCGCCGCCGGCGACGACTATGGCGCCTTCGGATATAACGGATCCCTTTATTACTCCGACGCCTGGGGACCGTTCGCGGTGACGCCGTCCGGGCTGGTGCAAATGGCGATGGACGGCGTGGGAAGAACTCCGAATACCGCTTTCGGCGATTCGACCACTGCGCCCGATCAGCGCTGGAACAACGCGGAAACCTTCTACGCCGATAACTTCTGCAACGCGGTGTCAGGCGGAGCTTATAGCGCGCCGCTCGCTTATGCGTACGGCATGTTCTCCTTCACCAAAGCAATGCTCCTGCAGGTGGAGAACGGCACTCTAACTCCGATCACCTACTTGCGCACGCAGACTCCCGGCGTTTTCACCAATAACCAGATCGACTGGTACGGGGCTCTGTCCGCGGCGAACGGCGGTACGGATCCTTGCGATGGTGTCGCTCAGGTGATTGTGAGCCGCCAAGCCTCGGATGGGCACTGGTATGGCGATAACTACTACTACGCACAAAACCCCTTCGAGACGGCGTGGTCCTTGATCATGTTGAATAAGACCGTTTTCACGGCTTGCGTCAACAATCTGTACGGCAGGGGCGCGGCCGGTGGAGGAGGGAAAAAGCCTCGCATCGATTTGACCTGGTCCGCTCAGCAGGGCGCGACATCGTATAACATCCTCCGAGGCACCACTAACAATGGCCCATACACCAAAGTCGGGACCTCGAACGGTAGCGCATTTCTCGATAACACCAGCGGCCTGGTGAACGGTGATACTTACTATTATGTGATTCAGCCCATCATCAATGGCGCGGAGGTCTGCCAGTCGAACCAGGCTACCGTGACGATTCCCAAGCCGCGATAACTAGCCGGAGTCTCGCTTTTCGTAAGTTGGGCCCTCGGTGACCGCCGTGTCCTCCGAGGGCCTTTTTCTTCTCTCTCTAAGAAGCCGGAGTTTCCATTCCTAATTTCGCAATTTCACGAACAACGCCTTATGATCCCAGAAATTTTCTATAAATCTCAATCGTTGCGTTCGCTGGGCTTGTTTGCCTTGGCGGCGTCTCTTCTGCATGGTGCTACCCAGGTGAAGCAGGAACCGGTTTATGTATCGCTTTACGCGCGCATCACGGACCACGTCAATCTTGACATGACCGAGAACCGCCTGCGTCGTGTTCTGGGCGAAATTGACAGCTATGAGAAGGCGCACCCCGGCGCGCACGTCACCGCTACCGTCGCTTTCTCCGGGGCCGTGAGCCGTGCGCTGGCTGAGCGCAACCCGAAGACGCACATTGTCGATTTCGTTCGCGACCACATCCGCCGCGGAGTTATCGAAGCGGGCTACGACGGAACCGACGAGCCAACCTACCAGCAGCGCCCGGTCGTCGATCTAAGAAAGACCCCGACCCCGGAGGCTAAGTGGCAGGCGCGTGCCGCCGCGGCCAATGCGTTCCTGTCGGAGAACCGCGACCCGTTGACGGGAAGTACGCAAACCGGCCTCGGCGGGCTCATGGAGATGCAGGAGGTCTTCGGCCCCGCGGTGAGCATCAACGGCGTGGTGCTTCGCGCCCAGGGATTGTTGATGCGGGGCGTAGCCGTGACCCAAGCGGATTCCAACGTTCCGCACATGAAAGTGCCGGGTCCGGACGATACCTGGCCGGAGATCGGCGGCGATCCGGAAATTGTGCAGCAGCTTCGGGCTCATAATACGTCAGCTGTGATGTCCGGCATCTATAGCACGAACTCAGCACAGCTGGCAGGGTTCGGCGGCGGATCCGGGCGGTTCGGCGACTTAATGGCGCCTGTTCCGGAAGCGGCTCCGGAACTGTACTGGCAGGATAATGTTCTCCGGCTTTCCGAAGCTACCCGAACGACGAAGCCGGTACGCGCCTCGGATGGCGCGGAAGCGCTCAAAGCCATCCTCGCCAAGGTCGACCGCTCCACAGTGCAGATTCTAAGTGTGGAACTGGGCAGCGTGCAAGGTTACCTTAAGCCGGCATTCGTGAAAGGCCCGGACTTCCCGCCGTTGAAGTATGCCTATGCGCACCCGCAGAACCCTCAACTGCCCCCTGACGTGTTGGCTTCCCCTGCGGAAGTAGATGCGGCTTACGCAAAGGAGGAGGACACACTGCGATGGCTAACGGGCGATTTCTTCAGTGCGAATGCCGGAAGCCGCGTAATCGCCACCGCGGAGCTGGCGCACATGACGCCGCCTAGCACGGGATTCAATGTTTCGGTTGTAAGCCTTCAATCCGCGCTCGGGGAGATGCTCAAGGCGTGGGGCAACGACACGTTCCCCCCTCCGTATCTTCGCGTCGATCAAAGGTACCTTTCGATGGCGGACATGTTTCAGGTCATGACGGACGCCTTGGCGGAGTTCCACCGGACCGGCAAACTTCCTCAGAGTGTCGCCGTAGTTCCGACTTATGGACCGCTCCGGCTAGTAACAGGTCACGGACCGAATGTAGGAGAAGTGTCGGTATCGTCAATCGCTGCTAAGTGCAGTGAGATCGCGCCCGCGCTGCATGACGTTTCCGCGAGTCCGGTTCCGAAGAATATGATTCCATCGATGTTGGAAGTCGATGGGATCGCGATGAATCCGGCCCAGTTCGTGCGGCTAATGGCCGCGGCATTGATCAACCCTTCACCGGACACGAAGCTGCGTGTGCGGATGACTTACATGCTGGCCGAGAGCTCCGCGGTCTTCCCCAAGTCAAGGCCGCTTCCGGATGCCGGATTTACCTGGACTTTCAAACCTGCGCCGATTGTCCTCGATCAGCAGCCGCTCGCCCGGCAGTAGGATTTCAATCGGGCTCCTACCCCTCTGAATAAATGGGCGTGCGGGCCGCGCCGGGTGCAATTATCCGAAATGCGCGTGACCCGCATGCCAGACGTATCGAGAGTGGACGGATGACCACCGAGCAACAACTGCGCGACAAGCTTCGCAAGATCACGGCCTTATTCGAAGGTGCAGCGACCGCGGGCGAACGGCAAGCCGCGGCACTGGCCATGGAACGGCTTCAAAAGACACTTAGCGCAGTCGAAGGACCGCAGCGTTTTCCGGAGACCAGGTTCTCGCTGGCGGATCAATGGCAAAGGCGGCTGTTTACCGCGCTTTGCCGGAGACACGGACTCGACCCTTATCGTATAAAGGGACAGCGGCACACGACCGTCATGGTGCGGGCGCCGCTGTCGTTTGTGGAAAACACGCTATGGCCGGAATACCTGGAATTGCAAGCCGCATTGCACGATTACCTGAACGAAGCCACGGAATGGATTATTCGCGAGGAGGTGTTCGGGGATGCCGGGGAAGCA
Source organism: Nevskia soli (assembly GCF_903970205.1). Lineage (GTDB taxonomy): Bacteria > Acidobacteriota > Terriglobia > Bryobacterales > Bryobacteraceae > Bog-113. Next base: position 7,843 of record NZ_CAJCHS010000121.1, read on the forward strand.
GCGGAACGGAAGGGTTGACGACAAGACACTTCGTTTCTAGCCGGCGCCAAATCGAAGAGTTCATGTCTCGGAATTCAGGCGACCGGTGGAATGAAGCGGACCGGGCTGTCTCTGCGTTCCTTGGCGACTTGGATTGACTTTCTCGCAAAGCCGCCAGGTCGCAAAGACGGGCTCGATCCATGTCGGGGCCCCGCCTCGACTGAACCTAGTACAGAGCTACAGACTAGAAGGAGAACTTCGCGCCGAGCTGCACCAGTCTCGGCGCGTCCGCACTAACCACCTGCCCGAAGGCCGCGCTCGTGATCTCGCCGTTCACGGTGGCTGGTCCGAAGAACTGCGCGTGGTTAAACGTATTGAAGGTCTCCAGCCTTAACTGCAGCGATCTGGATTCTCCGAACCTGAGGTTCTTAGACAGGGCGATGTCGAAGTTTTCCATCCCAGGTCCGTAGAACAGACGACGGGCCGCCGTGCCCGCGCTTCCTAGAGGGGGCAGGCTGAACAGGGATGTATTGAAGTAGGGCTGTCCATTCCGCGGGTTGTGATTCAGGTCAAGCGCGCCGGGAACCATGTCCGGCAAATCCACTCCATAGGAGTTCACGCCATCGGGTTGCGTACCTAGCAGCGAGTTATCGCTCGCATTGGTGAACGTCACCGGAAATCCGCTCGAGAAGCGGGTGACGCCGGAGAGCACCCATCCGCGAGTTAAATTGTTACTGGCCTGGAATAGTCTGTCGAACGGAAGCTCATATCGGTAGCTGGCGACAAAATTGTGCTTGATGTCGAACGCGGACGGTGCATAGGTCGCGCGATAGTTATACGGGTTCAACTGTTCCGAGATACTGGACGAGTTATCGAGCGATTTGCCGTAGGTGTAACCTGTCTGGAGTTCCAGGCGCCCGCTGGTATGTCGCGCGCTTAGTTGGAGCGCGTTGTAATTGGCATTACCGACGGTGGAAAGCCAGTCGACGCTGCCGAAGTTCGAGCCTAAGGGTGAGCGAGTGCCGTTGATCACCTGTCCGGAAGACGTCACGAACACGTTGGATTCGTTGAAAGGTCCGCAAGTAGGACTTCCCGGGGCGACCTGGCTGAGTTGGCTGACACTTAGACACAACGCCGGGTTGCCCGGATTCGCCTCAATCAGGGTAAGTAAGTGATGCGACTCGCTCCCCACATAGCTGGCCGTTACCACAGTCTGCTTGCCGAACCGCCGCTGCAAGGAGAGCGTGTATTGCTCCGTGTAGGGACTCACACCGTCAGGCTTGTAGCCCGGAAGACCCGAAACCGGAAGAAACGGAGCCCAGTTCACGCTCGAATCAGGATTCGAAGGCGAAGCATTCAGGGCAGGGAACTGAATCGGAAAGCGCTGCTCATTATTAAAGCCGGTCGACGCGGTGATAAAGGGATTGGAGAACAAAGGCGGCGCGGGGCTGGAGTAAGTGCTGCCATAGGGCGGATCTCCCGCCATCACGCCCGCCGAAACGCCTTCGATCGCGGAGAAAAAGCGGCCGAATCCTAGCCGGATACTCGTGCTATCGTTCTCGCCGAATAGTTTCCTGGTAAGAGCACTGTCGCCGCGCGGCGCCCAGGCGATTCCGAAACGCGGGGAAAAATTATTCCAGCGCACCGGAGCGAGAGCGCGGGAAACGCCGGGGTCGCCGGGGAAAACCAAACCCTCCGGCGCGTTGGGATACACCAGCGACTGTTCGCCCGGCACTAAGGTCTGGATCTGATTGTACTTCTCGTACCACGGCATGATGACGTCCCAGCGCACACCGTAATTGAACGTCAGGTGCGGCCGGACACGCCAGCTGTCTTCCAGGTAAAGAGCGCCGTACCGGTTACGCATGTAGAACGCCTGCGCGTCGCCCTGCTTGTAGAAGCTTGGAACGCCGATCAGAAAGTCGGCGAAATCTGAACCCGTCTCCGACCCGAAGAAAGAGAACGTTCCGTTGGATTGGACATCGGCCGAAGCATTTACCTGGCTAAATAGCAGCTCGCCGCCCAGTTTCAACGTGTGCGTGTTAATCACGCGCGACAAGTTATCCCGGTACTCGAAGGTATTGTCGGTCTGATTCAGGCCGGTAATTGAGGACCCGATGATGAAATCGTTAAAAACCACATTCTCAACGCCGACAATATTGGGTCTTTGCGGCAGAATGCTCGGGGACCCCGTATTGGTTACGAACCCCTGGGATGCCAAGCTCGTTCCTACCGTTCCCTCCGGCGTGCCGACGATGTTCTTATCGCGCACGTAAGAGAAATGGAATTCGTTGACGGTTTCGGGTCCGAAAACCTTGGTATCGCCGAGCGTCGCCAGCTGCGAACGCCCCAGATTTAGCGCATTGAAGCCGGGAACATTCGCTCCGCCCTGGAGCGTCGGGTAAGGATTGTTCAGGTTGTAATCGTCGACAAAGTAGTACGCCGAGATCATTCCGGCGCGAGTGCTCGCGTCGACCCGCATGGCCCCCTTGTCGTCGCGCAAGGTTTCGTCGTCCGACGAAGTCGAGAAGAAGTTACCGCCTGCATTGGGCGCGGGAATGTAGCTGAGCAGTTTCTGCGCGGGCAGTGACCAGGCTTGCTGCGGAATCACCGCGTTGGGGAATACGCACTGCGAAGCGCTGTTGCACCCGGTTGTATAGTACGGCTCGCCTTGCGTAACGGCATAACCCAACTTAGTCGAGAGCTGACCGGCCAGATACGGTCCACTTACCGTTCCCGTAAGCTCACTTGCAATATCTGAGAAGTTGCCACTGCGTTCCTCGAGAGAGGGAACCTGGATCAGTCCGGTGTCGACCCCTTGTTTCAGCCGCGTCGCTTGATAATCGGAGAAAAAGAAGACTTTATTCCGGACAATAGGTCCGCCGAGTAAGCCGCCCGGCTGGTTCTGCTGGTAAACGGCGCGATCGGGCGAAAAGAAATTCCGGGAGTCAAAGTCGGTATTTCGAACAAATTCGAAGCCTTCACCGTGAAATTGATTCGTTCCCTGCTTGGTCGCCACGTTGATGCGGCCGCCGCTGTAATTGCCGTATTCAGCGTCAAAATTGCCGGTCAATACGCGGAACTCCGCGATTGAATCCAACACGGGAACCACGGCGGCGCCCATGGTGAACCGCTCGACCACATCCGAGTCATTCACCGTGAAGCCATTGGCGTATTCGCGTTGCCCGTTGATCGAAATCGTTCCGGGATTCAGATCGCCTGAGGGGTTCAGGATGGCTGCGCCCGCCGCCTGGATGGAATTGCCCGTAATCGTAGTAAGCGGGGCTACCCCGGGCTGCAGCGCCAACAAATCGGTAAAGCTGCGCCCGTTTAGCGGGACCGCCTCTATCGTTTGGCCGGATACGACCTCGCCGAGTTGTGTATCCACGGTTTCGACGCGGACCGCGTTGGCGGCTACCGTAATCTGCTCCCGGCGATCGCCGAGCACCAGCGGAATATCCTCGCGTATCGCGCTGTTCGCGTCGACCACAACGCGCGTGCGCCGGTAGGTTTTAAAACCTGTCACCTCAACTTCCAGATCATAGGTTCCGACCGCCAGATTGGGAAGAGAGTAAACCCCATCCGCGTCCGTAGCCACGCTCAGGCGAACGTGCGTACCGGTATTGACTGCTGCGACGCTTGCGCCGCGGACGGGAAGCCCGCGCGGGTCGGAAACCCTTCCGGAGATTGTGCCCCCGAGGCTAGCCCAGAGGCCGTGGGCAGGCAGCAGAACCGCTACACAGATTGCAAGAAAGTTCCGGATCGGAACACTGCAGAAAAGGATCGCCCGCTTCACGGCTCTGCTCGCATAGTGCAACCAGTTCCCAACGTTAGACGATCCCGCCACGGGTGTCAACGGAGAAGAGCCCGGATCGGAGAACTAAGTGTTTGTTTAGTACCGCCGCGTCACTATGACACGAACGCAGCCGCTAAAATGGTTCACATCGTGCTTAAGCCGCGCCGAATCTCGCCAGCCCTGATGCTCAGCCTCGCCGCTTTAGCGATCGTGTGCTTCGTTTGTGTCGCGGCGACCACATCCAGGGAAATCCCGCATTCCTGGTACGATGCCGACCTGAACGGCTACCGCCTGCCGCTTGCGACTTTAGGCAAGCCGCCGGCGATGATCCCCGAAGCCGAATACTACCGGCTTCCCGAGAACAACCTGAAGACCTACCCGGTCTATACGCCGCAAGCCGAGCCGCCCGGCTATCTCGACCGGCTGAAGTCGTTGGACCCCGCGCCTCTGGTTGACGTTGCCGCCCTGAAAACCGAAAGCGACTGGATCGCGGCCGGAAGGGAAGTCTTCTACGGCCGCGAGCTGCCGCGGTTCACCGGCAGCGAAGACAACCTGCAACTCATTCGCAATCCTCAGGTGCTTGCGGCCTACCGCCTGCAAACTACCAAAGACGGCATCCTACTTGGGTTGCGGTATGTGGTGCGGCAAAAGGGCAAGGTCGAGCTGGGCACCGACACCTGCGCAATGTGCCATGTCCAAGTCCGCGCCGGCGGCGAGTTGATCGAGGGCGCGCCGAATAACTACACTCCGTTCGGGCCGCTCATGGGCGACCTGACGCGCCGCTACGCGCAGATGTCGCCCGCGCTTCTGGAAGAACGCCGCCGCAAGCATATGCGCGAGGACTATCGCGTGCCTTACCTGAAAGATGATCCGAACCTCGCGTCCGCGGATCTGCCCGCCGATCAGATCGCCGCGTTGTATGAACGGGTTCCTCTCGGAGTCTATCCGCGCAACAACACCAGCTTGCTCTACCCGGTCAAAATTGCCAATTTGATTGGCGTTCAAGACCTGCACTTTTTCGATCGCACCGGCGACGCGCGCAACCGCGGCATTCAGGACCTGATGCGGTATTGCGGATCAATCGCCGACGTTTCGGACGCCCTCACAAGCTATGGTGACGGACCGGCCGCGCACCTGGTTCTCGCCAACATGGGCCTGGCGGGAGGCGTACACCGCACGCCCGATCCCCTTCTTTACGCATTGGCGCTATTTATCGATTCGCTGAAGCCCCCTCCGAGTCCCTCTGCGAACTTAGACCTAGCCGCGAAGGGGAAAACGATCTTTATGCATGCGCAATGCCCAGGCTGCCATACTCCGGGACTCTTCACCAATAACCGGCTTACGTTGGCCCAAGGTTTCCATCCCTCCGAAGCTATTATGAAGGCCTATGACGTGATGCCGGTCTCCGTGGGCACCGACCCTGGACTTGCCCTTGATACGCGTAAGGGCACCGGATTCTACCGTGTCCCCTCTCTTCGCATGCTTTCGCTGAATGCCGCCTTTCTGCATGACGGGTCAGTCGGATCGCTGGAGGAATTCTTCAACCCCGCCCGCTTGCGCGATGACTTCCGCTCTTCCAATTGGGGGGCCGCAACTCCAGCCCACGCAGTCAAGGGGCATGTCTTCGGGCTCGATCTAAACACGCAGGATCGCGCCGCGCTGGTTGCTTACCTTCGGACCTTATAATCTCCCCTCATGCCTCCCGACCCCACCAGCATCATCTCCCTGGCCAGCGCTTTCTACGGATCGAGTATCTTGTTCGCCAGCTCGGATCTCGGAGTTTTCGGAAAGCTTGCGGCGCTCGGCCGAGCCTCCAGTGCCGACCTTGCGCGCGAGTTGAAGCTAAGTCCGCGCGGCGCTGAATTGCTGCTAAATGGCTGCGTCGCGGTGGGGCTTCTGGAGAAGTCCGGAGACTTATTCCGCAACACGCCGGCCTCAGCGGCGTTCCTTGTCCCCGGTTCGCCCGGTGACCTTTCCGGCGCGATCCGATATAACCGCGATGTCTACAGCGCCTGGCAGAAGCTGCCGGAATTCGCGCGCACGGGCGATCCCGTCGAAACGCCGGAAACGCACCTCGGGGACGATTCGGGCCGGACGCGCGCGTTTGTTCTATCGATGCATGGCCGTGCGCTCGGGATGGGACGCGCCGTTGTCCCGCGCCTCGATCTCAGCGGCCGCAAGACGCTGCTCGACTTAGGCGGAGGCCCCGGCACCTATTCGGTCCTGATTACTGCGGCGAACCCGTCAATGCGCGCAACGGTTCTTGACCTACCCGCCGTGGCGGCTATTGCTACGGAACTGATTGCGTCTCAGGGCGCGTCAGATCGCGTGTCCGTGCTGCCGGGAGATTATCACACGACTCCGTTCCCCTCTCCGGTCGACGCCATCAACTTCTTCGGCATGCTGCATCAGGAATCGGTCGATTCGATTCGCGATCTCTTCCGCCGCGCCTTCGACGCCCTGAACCCCGGCGGAGTTGTGCATGTGATGGACATGATGACCGACGCTTCGCACACGGCTCCGGCATTTTCCGCGCTGTTCGCGGTGAACATGGCGCTTACGACGAAGAATGGCTGGGTGTTTTCCGATCAGGAACTGTGCGGGTGGCTCGAAGAAGCAGGCTTCACCGATTTCCGCGTAGAGCCTCTGCCTCCGCCGATGCCGCACTGGCTGGCGGTAGCGCGCAAGCCTGATTAGTTAAGTTACTTAGGTTTAATTAACGCGGCTGACAGCGCAGGACCCTCCCTTTCGGTCGGGCTCGGAGTGGGGCTGTAAGGTCCCTTTTCATCTTTGGTTGTGAACCGACGGGTCATGCCGAACTCAGTAAATTTAGTGCTACTGAGCCGCGCGCGTCAGCAAGCCGGTTCTTCGTTGCGAGCGCACTTGACGTTGATCCGTTTAGAAGCGCAGCCGCAGCGCCAATTGAATCTGACGCGGCGCCTTGGCCGAATAGATGTGGCCGAAGGTCGAGGGTTGGTCCGCGTACAGATCGGGTAAGTTGAAATTCGCGCGATTTAGTAAGTTGAACGCTTCTGCCTGAGCACTCAACGAAACGCGCTCCGTAATGGCGAACTGCCGCAGAAGCGATAGGTCTACCGTGAATAATCCAGGACCACGCACGATACTCCTGCCCGCGTCTCCGAAAGTATAAGGCGCTGGGATCGCGAACGCCGCCGTGTTGAACCACTCGTTCACGCTCGGATTCGGAAGCGTGGGGTTGAACAGGAGATTCGGCCGGTCCGAACCGAACTGCCCCCCGATGTTACCCGTGTTGCTGTTATCCGCAAGCAGGATCGGCGTGAACGGTTGCCCCGTCTCAGCCGTGAGGATCGTGCTGGCCTGGAAATTGCGCGTCAGGCGGCTGCGCCCCGGCAGGTTCCAGACCGCCGAGATCTCCGCCCGATGCCGTACATCGAAACTCGAGAGTGCATGCTCCAGATGGAAGTCCTGACTATCTTGCGGGAAGTTCTTATCGGCCGTGTTTCCCAGGAACGACGACGTGTCATCCATCGACTTTGAAAACGTGTACACCCCGAGGATGGAAACACCGTGCGCGAGCGGATGGTTGAACGTCAGATTGAAGCTCTGGTACTCCGAGTCTCCGCCGCTCTCCGTGTAGAAGATGTTGCTGAAATTCGGATAAGGGCGGCGGCTATCGATATCACCCGGCGCAGGCGGCGGTTGGTTGAGATCGAGTGACCGTAGAAGGTGTGTACCTTTCGACGCCGCATAAGCCGCGGTTACCACGCTTCCCCAAAATTCGCGCTGTAGATTCAGGTTCCATTGCTGCAGGTACGCGGTATTGAGATTCGGGCTGAGCGTACTCAAACTGGCGGCCGGAACTAGACCGCCGCTGGTCGGAAACGGGTCCTCCAAAGTAAGTAATGACGTCGCGCTCGGGAAGAATACTCTGAGGGTAAAGTAGGGCGGATTGAAGTACAGCGCCGTGCTCACCTCCGCCATCGAAGAATCGTAGTAGATTCCGTAACCGCCGCGCACAACAAGGTTATGACCGGTGTCCCAGGCAAAGCCGACGCGGGGCGCGAAGTTATCGGTATCGGGGCTGTAGCCTGAGCGCGAGATACCGTCCGTTCCGACTTGGACCACCTGATCCGTCGCGGCATCGAAAACGGACATGCGATTGGTCGGGTCGGTTGCCGGCGTATTGAACTCGTACCGGAGCCCGAAATTCAGTGTCAGATTGCGGAGCACCTTCCAATCGTCCTGAACGTACGAGTCGGACGCCGTGCTGCGCAGCGTCTGCACGTTATTCGATTGCGCTTGAATGTCGAACGTGGGATAGCCCAGCAGCACATCGCCCAAACCCGTACCGGTGAACGTTCCATCGAACGCCAGCGAGCCGCGCGTATAGATATCGTCAATGCCGTTATGCTGCTGCTTCCGCTCTTCAATGCCTACTTTGACGCTATGATTGCCGCGGATCATGGTGAGACCATCGGTGATCTGATAAGTGTTCTCCGCCCGGTCGATCGGGAGCTCGGTAACATCCCCAACCGGCGAGTAACCGCTTACCGTGATGGATGGGTAACCGTAGTCGACCGCGTTTGACGGCAGCCAGTTCACTCCCCACAGCGTATTCACGTTAGCCTGGTAGTTTTCCTGAAAGTCTTTACGCGTTGCGCGATTAAAGCCCAGGAGCAGCGAGTTCAACGTGGTCGGGCTGAAAACCTTGGCGTATTCAATCAGCGCGTTATGTCCGGAGTCCTGGACAACATCGCCAAACCCGGGAATCGACGTGTTGCTCTCGGCATACGGTTCGGTAAGTGCATCACGCCCGTAGCTATAGCGCAACGTCAAAGTATCGTTGGGCGAGAA
>NZ_CAJCHS010000122.1 GCF_903970205.1 Nevskia soli
GGGATCGGGCGAATGCCGCAAGCGATCGGCGGCTTCGTTGAACTTACCCACGGCGGTGTTCAGCTTTTTCTGCCTGGCCGGGCCGTGCAGACCACCGGCGTCGATGCGATCGATATGTCCCTCGCAAAGCCGGATGCGACCCAGGATGTCGTTGCTATCGGGATCGAGTTCCAGCGCCTTACTCAAGTTGTTACGCGCTTCGATCCATTGCGGTTCGAAAATCGCGGGTGCATCGCTGTCGCGATACTCGGCGATGACGTTGTCCGCGGCGGCAACGAGCTTCTTGCGCAAGGCATTGCGCGCGCCCCAAAGCAAACCCGGCAGATGCGTGCGGCTATTCAATTTCTGATAGCGATTCCACGCCACGTTCATATCGGAGACCTGCTCGGTCTGAATGTCGTTCTTCAGTTTGCCCGCGGCATCGGAGAAGTTCCACTGGCTCAAGGCGAATCCGGCGGTGGCCAGAATACAAATCAAAGCCACGGCCATGCAGCCCATCAGTGCGCGTCCCGGCCGTTGCCGCGGCAAGGGAGGCACCGGAGTCATTTTCGGTAACGAACCCACCGGGAAACCCGGACCGGTGCGAATGGTGCGCTCGGCATCCGGCACGCCGATGGGGCTGGCGGTACGAACGGTCGCTTCATTATCGGGCGTTTCCGTCGCTGAAACGGCAGCTTCAGCGAGAACCGGCTGACCGGTCTGGAAGCGCGCCAGGTCGTCGTTGACCTCGGCAGCGGTTTGATACCGATGCCGAATATCGCGCGCGAGCATCTTCGCGATGATTCGCCGCAGGGGTTCGGGACAAGTTTCAGGAAGCGGGTCCGGTCCTTGCGCGGAGCGGATGCGGCGCTCCAGACTCACCTTGGTTTCCTCGCCGAAAGGCAGCCGCCCGGAAATCATCTGATACAGCAGCACGCCCACGGACCACAGATCGGAATCGGCATCCATCTGGCCCGATTCGAGGCGCTCCGGCGAACAATAGGCGGCGCTAGCGAAGAGATTCACCGTGGCGTTACGCGTGTCGGATAGCGCTTTGGCGATTCCGAAATCCATGACGCGCACGGCGTTGCGGCGGTCGAGCCGTACATTGCGCGGCTTCAGATCGCCATGGATGACGCCGGCGAAATGGCGCGTGCCAATCGTGGTGGTGAATGCTCGCAGGTTCTCCAGCGTCTGGCACAACTCGCGCGCGACATAGGCGGCAAACTTTGGATCAAGCGGACCATGCGCCAGCGCCGTCGCGACATCCTGCCCCTCGATATATTCCATGTCAACGAACAGATGCCCATCGAGATCGCCATAACGATTCACGCGGACCACGCGTGTGTCCGCCAGGCTCAATCGACGCTGAAGCTCCGCGCCGAAACGTTCGGCTTCGATGACGTCGCGATCCTCGCCCGCGAGTGGAGCGAAGACGATCTTCAGCGCGACTTCATTCAATGTGACGCTGTCTTTAGCGCGAAACACCTGCCCCATGGCGCCGCGTCCGACGAGTTCGACGATCTGATAGCGCTCGAAGCGGTCGCCGCGATTCACCGCTGGAACTCCCGCGGCTTCAGCCACCACCACGCCGCCCCCGCGCCGATCGCCAGTCCGAAGAGCAAGGCCACCGCAGGCCCGAATCCAATCTTCGCAATGGTGTAAAGCAGCGCGAGTGTCACTGTGGCCATGAGCAGTCGGCCGGGGCGTCGTCGCGGAGTCACGGCGATCGGGACCGCGGCGACCGGCGTCATTCTTGGAAAGGATTCCTGCACCGTGCGCCGGGTCCGTTCCGCGTCAAACTCCCGAGCCGGAGCCGCGGTGCGTACCGTAGCGTCGTTTTCCGGCACAACCACTTCCGGCACAACCACGAAATGGCCGGTCTGGAAGCGCGCGAGATCGTCGTTGACCTCCGCCGCGGTCTGATACCGGCGGCAGAGTTCGCGCGCCAGCATCTTCGCCGTGATCTGCCGCAGCGGCTCGGGACAGCTCTCCGGCAGCGGATCAGGTCCGCCGCCGGAGCAGATGCGCCGCTCCAGACTCATCCTGTTTTCGTCGTCGAAAGGCAGCCGCCCCGAGACCATTTGATAGAGCAGGACGCCGACGGACCAAAGGTCGGAGTGGGAATCCATCTTGCCGGATTCGAGCCGCTCCGGGGAGCAATAGGCCGTGCTGGCGAACAGATTCACCGTCTCGTTGCGCGTATCCGAGAGCGCCTTCGCGATTCCGAAATCCATGACGCGCACGGCGTTGCGGCGATCCAGACGGACGTTGCGCGGTTTCAGATCGCCATGGATGACGCCGCAAAAATGGCGCGTGCCGATCGTGGTCTTGAAGGCGCGCAGATTCTCCAGCGTCTGGCAGAGTTCGCGCGCGACATAGGCGGCGAACTTCGCGTCGAGCGGTCCACGCGCCAGCGCCGCAGCAACATCCTGCCCGTCGACATATTCCATGTCGACGAACAAGCTTCCATCGAGATCCCCGAAGCGGTTGACGCGCACCACGCGGTTGTCGGCCAGATTCAAGCGCCGCTGCAATTCCGCTCCGAAACGCTCGGCCTCGATGATGTCGCGGTCCTCACCCGTCAACGGCGCCTCAACCACTTTCAGGGCGACATCGTTGAGGGTGACGGTGTCTTTGGCGCGAAACACCTGGCCCATCGCGCCGCGGCCGACGAGTTCGACGATCTGGTAGCGTTCGAAGCGATCGCCGCGCTTCATGGCTGCTGCTCCGGGGCAATCAACTTGACCTTTGCGTGCTTACTGGTCCAACCCGGGAAGAAATTGCTGTCGACGACGGACGGGTCCGCGCGCTCCGACCAGATCGGTTCCGCCGGACCCAAGCCGGTGAATACGTTGTTCCGCACGACGGGGCGCAATGAGGATCGAAGCTCGAGTGCCGGTGACGTTCCGCGTTCGATCGTGTTCTCTTCGATGAGAGGCGCGGCGGCGCCGGCGACGCGAATCGCGGGCCCGTTCGCGTTGCGTACTTTGCATCCGGCTATGACGCCGCGCGCATTCCCGCTGACCGAAACGCCGCCGCCAAGTTCATCGTCGACCAGAGCCACGTCGCTGCTCGCAATTCGAACGGGACCGCGCACAGTGACGCCTTCAATTCGCGCGCGTTCCAGAACGCTCGCGGAAACGGAGCCGTTGATGATTGCTTCGCCCGGCCGCTGCCCTTCGATGGTTACGCCGTCCTTCAGGCTGATATCACCATCGTACGTGCCCGGCGCAAGGACGAGCGTGTCGCCGGATTGGCTGGACGCGAGCACGGCTGCGAGGGTCTTGGGCGGCGCGACGAGAGTTTGGTGCGGGCGCTCGACCGGCGCCGGAACCGGGTGCGCGTTCATCCACCACCAGACCGCGCCGCCGCCGATGGCCATCCCAATGAGAAGGGCCAGGGCGGAAAGCAGCACCGGATTCGGACCGGCTTGTTTCCCGGCGTGCCTCCCAAACCGTTCGCCTTCCACCAGCACCACCGACACGTTATCGCGGCCGGTTTGCGTGGCGGCGCGGATCAGTTCATCCGCCGCGCGCTCGCGTTGTCCGGCATTGCGTTCCACGATCTCAAGGATTTTTGCCGACGGAATCGCATCGCTCAGCCCGTCGCTGCACAATAACAGCGCGGCATCGGGCTCGAACGGAACGCGGCGGATCTCGATAAAATCCTCCTCGTCCGGCGTCCGCACCTGCGATCCTACATCGCGGAACACTTCATTGCGGCGCGGATGCGTCATCGCCTCCGCCTCGCTCAACTCGCCCGCGTCTTCGCGCTCGCCCACGGGGGAGTGGTCGCTGGTCACCTTTTCGATCGCCCCGCGGCGAATGCGGTAAAGGCGCGAGTCCCCCACGTGCCCCACCGTCGCGTGGCCGTCTTCGACCACGGCCGCGGTAAGCACGCAAGCCATGCCGGCCCACTCCGGATGTTCCTCGGCAGCTTCGTAGATCGCGTTGTTGGCCAGCGCGATCGCCTCGCGCAAGCGCTGCTCGGCCGTGCCGGATTGCCGCTCGAGCCGCGCGCGAATTCGTTCCACCGCGATCTCGGCGGCGTGCTCGCCCGCTTCATGGCCGCCCATGCCATCCACCACGGCGTACGTGCCGCGCGCATCGTTGGCATAGACGCGGTCTTCATTGTTGCCGCGCACGTTGCCTTGATCGCTCGCGGCGGCGGAAGCGAATTTGGTCGGAGAATCGGCCATCGCCGGAATTACGCCTTTCGCCGGGCTTGCACGGCAACCATCGCAACGACCGCGATTGCGAACAGCAAAGCAAGAACGAGGAAGACAATGCGAGCGCTGTGCAAGGTGGTCAGGCTCATTTGCGCATCGCCTTGAAATCGATCGTCATCACGCCCGCCAGGCCGATCCGACACTTCGGCGGCAGCGGCACTTCCAAGTTCTTATCAACATCGGCGCCGTCAACACTCTCAATGCTCGGAGGCACCCGCTTTCCATCGACGGTGGTGCCGAGTGAACTCAAGTCTTTGATAAAGAAGTTGCCGCTAACCGGATCGCGCCGGATCTGCAGATGCTCGCGTGAGATATCCTTTTTGCTCTTCAGCTTCAGATCGACCCAGCGATCAACGCCGCCGCGTCCGATCTTGATCAGTTCCTTCGTCATCTGATAGGTTTGGGAACCCGCGTCATCGTCATACGACAGGCTGGCGAAAACCAGTCCGGCCGCGCGGCTCGTTTCCACCGGGCCGCTGCGCATCGTCGCCGTGGTGGTGGTTTCGCCCGCCGCCGTGCGCTTGGTGACGCGCTCGGTCAGTGTCCCGACACGATCGTCCGGCTCCGCAGCGGCGGGAAAGGTCGAATGAATGACCAGTGGATGTTCCGGCGCGTCGTCATCCATGTTCTCGTGCAGATCGACCGACCAGTCGCCCAGCGTCTCGAACTTCGGCTTGCCCTTCTTCACCGGCACACCCGGCAACCGCAGTTTCGGCTCGGCCGCTTTGTTCATCGACCGCAGCTTTTCCTCCAGCGCGGTGACCGCTTCTTTCTTAACTCGGGGAACCAGCGGGCGCAAGCGGTCGTAATCATCGGCATGCAGGTAGATGTCGAACACGCTCGGGACCAGATTGCTGTAGAAACTGGGGGAAATCCCCTGTTCCATCTCGTCGAGCAAAAAGTCGATGATGTCTTTCGGCGTGATCGCTTGGGTGGGGGCAGTCGGCATCGGGCGCACTACTTCCAGTATCGTTATACGCCCGCCGCCGCCCGGAAGTTCGTTTACTGCAACTGAATCTGTACTACGTTCGAGTTGAAGCCGTCCGCCTGCAACTGAACATACAGCGTACCCGCTCCCGCCAGCTTTGCGGGGATCGGGATGTTGACTTGATCGAGCCCGGTGAACTGGCCCTGCGCGCCCGCGAACGACGCGGTTACCGTCTGGGACCCGGACGAGACGACTTCCTGCCCCGACCAGTACGTGACCGCCGAGGGACCGATCTTCGCCGTTACCGAGCTCTGATGGTTCTCGATGCCGGTAGCGAATAAGATCAGATACGCAGATCCCCCGCTGATACTCACCGGAACCGTGGTACACGAGGATGCGCAGTTGAAGATCGGCTGCGAAGTGGATGGTCCGTTTGACGGGTAGACATTGATGAAGCCGGCCGCGGGTCCGCTGCCGCTCGACAGAATCGTATAGATCGCGGGCGAGACGCGCTCGACGCCGATGGTGTCGAGCACCGCACCGGATGAAGCATTGAACGCGACCGTCGCCGGACCCGGCGCGGTTCCGGCCGGCACGATCCAGTTCACTTGTCCGGGCGATGCGAAGGCGAGTAGCGCCGGGCGCGCCGTACCTTGGGAGTCGGTCACGGTGACGCTGGTTTGCCCCAGAGTGGTGGTTAACGTCGAAGCCGCGCCCGCTGTACTTCCAGCCAGGTTCGAACCGAACGTTGAGACGATCGATCCCGGCGCCTGGGGGAAATTGAAATAGCTGGCGCTGGATGCGGCGGTGGCGCTGGGGCCGAAGGTGAGCAGGTAATCGGCGCCGCTTTGTCCCAGGCTTGCTCCGCCCGCTGTATTGATGAGATACACAACGGATTGCGTTCCGTCCGGACTCCAGTCGTTGTCTCCGGTCGTCATCCCCGACAGGTAATAAGGACTATCCGGGTCGACAAACCACGTCACGCGTTTCTTGTCGGAGCCGTCATAGTTCATTGTCCAGTAGTCCTGTTGTAAGTTACCGAGGCTGCTGTTCTGGTTTCCGTACGTGCTGATGAAGATCAGCTTTTCTTCAACGGGGCTGGGCCTGGAGTGCTCGTCCCAGTTATCCGGAGTATTGGTTAGATCTGCGAATGCGCCGGTGTTGAGGTTATAAGAGTAGATATCGTTTCCATACTGCGGCTGCCCGCTGGCTGTGCCGGAGAAGAAGATCGTCGTGTCGTCGAGGCTAAATCCGTGTGTCTCCAGCAACGCGGGAATGACGCCGGGCTGTAGCGTGTTGAGTAACTGCACCGTAGGGGCCCCGCCGGCAACTCCGGGCGTAAATGACGCGACCTGGATCACCCATTCGCCGCTGGGAAGGGGGTCGCGCGCGATTTGCTGGGCCCAGATCAACTTCGTGCCGTCATGCGAGAAATGCGGGTGCAAAACGCCGCCCGGCGCCGGATTTTCGCTGGCCGCGACCTCCCAATAGTTCTCACCCGCGGCATCCATGATATAGATCACGTTGTTGATACCCACTCCGGGGCGAGCCAGAGTATTGTCGAGGGCCGTTGGATCCGTAGAGTACGTCATATCCGGCCGCTGCGCCTGAAACACGATGTAGTTGCCGGAAGGATGCCAGTCCGGATTGCCCTTGTTATAAGGAGGCGCCGCCGCCTGATTACAAGTGAGGCAGATTTCATTGGTATTGGCGGGATCCGGATTCATCGTCCAGACATCGAAGTAGCCCACGCTGTTCTCGCGATCGAACGCGATCAGATTGTTACCCGAGGGCGACCAGGCGACGCGGCCGCCGTTCGACGTCAGCTGCTGAATGGTGACGACCCGGTAATCCACCGGCGGGTTTTGCGCGATAGAGACCGCCGGGATGACGGCCATGCAAAGTCCCACAATACTGCGTCTCAAAGAACCCCCATTACTATTTAAACCCGTGCGGCTCCCAGGTGACTGTCGGGAAAGGTAGGCACCTACAACGACCATGGATCGGCGGCCAACGAAAGAGATCATCAGAGCCGGCGCATCAAAAGCAACGTACGATCATCGGTTATCTTGCCGTAAGCGGCCGTTGCTTCTAGGATCTCGTCCGAAATCTCGGCCAGAGTCCGTCCGGCGTTCCGGCGCAGCGCGTTCTCGATGTGGGTGTAGCCGATCTCTTCTCCGTCACGGCCGAACACTTCGGTGATGCCATCGGTAACCAGCGCCAGCAAGTCGCCGCGCTCGCATAACACCCGCCCGGTTGCGTATTTAACGACCGGAAACATCGCCACCGGAAGGTTTTCCACGGTGCAGCGCTCCAGGCATTCCGAACGGCTTTGAAAGTGGAATAGCGGCAGATGCGCCGCGAGCGAAAAGGTCAGTTCCGGTTCGGGCGTAATCAACACATAGGCGAACGTAGCGTAGGAGCGCGCGTCCGTTAACGGCGAAAGGACCTCATTCACCGACTCAAGCAGACCTTGCCCCTGGCAGTTGCTGGAGGTCAGCCGCATCCGTACCGCGGTCTTGATCATGCTCATCAGCACTCCGGCGGGAACGCCATGGCCGGCCACATCCGCAATATAAGCGCAGGTCGCGTTTCCAAACGGGATGACATCGAGCAGGTCGCCGCCTACGGCCCCGCTCGGAAGCGAGACTCCGTAGAACTCGAATCCGCTGCTGACCGTTGCGATGGCAGGAACCAACTGGCGCTGAATGCCCGATGCGAGCTCGATCTCGGTGTGGGCCGCGAAAAAGCGCTTGCCTTCGAGACGGAAGAAAGACAGGAACAAAACGTACCCAGCCACGATGAAGAGGAGCACCCACACGCCGTGAACCGTCACCTGGTCACGCCACTGCTGGTTGGTCAACGTGTGCCTGTGAACCGGAAAGTAGTACCCGATGGCTACGAACACGGCGGTTTGCGCGACGAACAGCGCAATCATCGACCGGATCATCCGCACCGTCCCGAACCAGGCCCATAGCATGGAAGGAACGGCCGTCGCGACCACGATGATAATGAAGCGCGCCGTGTCCGATTCCTCCAGGCTCAGGCAATCGTTGATGATCCCCACCGCGGCGAACAGGCAGCCGACACCGGCCAGGAACGTCGCGATCGACGACACCGGCATCTTGCGGAACATCTCGCCGCGCGCTTTCCAGCTCACGCGCGGGACACCGCAATCGGTTCGGTCAGTTCGGGTGGTGCGGATTCATAGTGATAACGCGGAAGCCGGATGGCGAACTTCGTCCCCTTGCCCGGTTCACTCGATACTTCGACCGTACCGCCATGCGCCTTCACGATCCACGCCACAAAGCTGAGACCTAATCCCAAACCGTGTTCCGGGCTGGACTGCGAAGACGGCCCCGCGATGCGGTAGAAGCGATCGAAGATATGCGGGAGGTGCTCGGGCGAGATCCCGCGGCCGGTGTCGGCGACTTCGATCGTCACCGTATCCGCGTCCTGCCGCAGGTTAACGCGCACTTCTCCCCCCGGCGGAGTGAATTTGATCGCGTTGGACAACAGATTCGACAACATGCGTTCGATTTGAACCCGGTCGACATCGGCGTCGCAGCCGCTATCCGACTCGAAGGCGAAGAGGCGGACCTGCGCCCCTTCCGCCGGAATCTGAAACTGGTCGACGGTGTCATGAATGAGGCGGCAGAGATCGAGGCGTACGCGCTGCAGCAGCACCTGGCCGGTCTCGGCTTGCGACAGCAAGAGCAGGGCGCGCACGATACCCGACAGCCGCTCGATATCGTGCAGCGTGTCGACGATGGCCTCATGGTAGTCCTCGGCGGTCTTGGCCGTAAAGAGTGCGACTTCGAGCTGTCCGCGAATCACGGTGATGGGCGTTCGGAGTTCGTGCGAGACGTCGGTCGAGAACTGGCGAACCTGATTGAACGACTCTTCGAGCCGCCCGATCATGTTGTTGAAGGTTTCGATCAGGTAGTCAAGTTCATCGTGGGACCGGCGCACCGGGATGCGCATGGATAGATTCGAGCCGCTGATGCGGCCGGCGGCCTGCGCGATGTCCATCACCGGGAGCAGCGCGCGGCCCACCTGAATCCAGCCCAGCAGGAATCCGCTCAACGCTACGACTGGAACCACCGCGAAGCAGAGCCAGGTGAAGTCACTGAGGAGTTTTTGATTGTCCTTAAGGGAGCGGCCGATCGCGACGTAGTAGTAAGTGTGGGGAAGGTTGTCATCCTCGTCAACACCGGCGCGGATCAAGTAATGCTCTTTGTGAGAGTCGACCTTCTCCTCCCAGAGTGTCTGCTTCGTCGCGATCACCTTAAGGATCTGGGACTTCGAATCGGCTCCAAGCGTCTCGTAGATGTCGGAGGTCTCGATCGGCTGGCCCTGTGGATTGGCTATAAACAGGACGTGCTGTAGACGTCCCCGCAACGCGACTTCGTCCGGATCGTCCTCTTCGACTAACCAGGTCCACTTACCCTTTTCAGGGCGGTAGTAACCCTTGAACAAGGCCCAATCGCCGTCGAGGGCGTCGCGAATTTGCAGGTCCAGACTGCGTGCCAGATACTCACGGAAGCCCACCATGACGGACGTCAGTATGAGCGTAAAGAAGACGGTGTAAAACAGCGAAAGGCGCAGGCGGAGACCGCGGGTTGGGCGGCGAATCGCTTTAGCCGCCAACTCCACGTCACACCTGCCGTTCGGAAGTAATGAACGGAGACGGCTTTACCGGCGCGGGCTCCGGCGCATCGATCATGTAGCCGATGCCCCGGACCGTTTGAATCAGCTTCTGCTGATAGCGGTCGTCGATCTTCGAACGCAAGTGCCGGATATAGACGTCGACGATGTTCGTAAGGCCGTCGTAGTCCATATCCCACACGTGCTCAACGATCATGGTGCGGCTGAGCGGGCGGCCCTTATTGCGCATCATGTATTCGAGAATCCCGTATTCCTTGGGCGCAAGCTCGATGGTTTCGCCATCGCGAGTGACCTTGCGGCGCAGGGAATCGAGGGTGAGTTCGGCGACTTGCAACTTCTCCGGGGCGGGTTGGCCGCGGCGTAACAGCGCACGGACGCGAGCCAGCAATTCCACAAATGCGAAGGGCTTGGTGAGGTAGTCATCCGCGCCGAGTTCAAGGCCTTTCACGCGATCATCCACGGCCCCGCGCGCGCTCAGGATCAGAACCGGCGGCCCCACCTTGCGCGACCGGATCCGCTCGAGCACCTTCATGCCGTCCATATCGGGCAGCATGAGATCGAGAATCACCAGGTCGTAATCGGTGTCGTGGACGTAGCTGACGGCGGCTTGTCCGCGGTCGGCGACATCGACGGCGTAGCCATTGCTTTCCAGGCCGCGCTGCAGGAAGTCGGCGATCTTCTTTTCGTCCTCAACGACCAGAATCCGCATGCTGGTTACAGGGTACAACAGGAGGAGCGGGGCGTGGACGAGAACGCTAACTGCTAGGGTCGTGTGCGTGGTGAAGCAAACCGGGAAGCCCGCTCAAGTCCGCCCAATAGAAAACAGTCCCAGGTATCCCTGGGGCCGCGGATGCTGCGCACGATTTGCCTCATCGCAAACGGACGTCGTCACCCTGCGAGTGTCCCCTGCAACCAAAGTGTTCCCCAAATCGTGTCGCCTGCAACCGGCGGCGCATCATCCCGTAGCCCTTGTCTCGTGCAATAGACATCGATATCGATTTCCTGTGAGCCGTCGTGCATGCGCATTACTGTGGAACGAAACTTCCAGACGAGGATCCCACCAATCTCGGATTCCTTAACATTCCTCACCGGCGCGCAGAATTGATAATCATCCGGCAACGGGAACGTATCCGGCTCCTGGATGTAAGCGAGGCCGAAAGCTTCCTCCTCACCGGGAGTGCTCGCGCGACTTGCCTCGTCGTTCCTCCGCACCGGTAACAAGATCGCGGCGCCCTCAACCAACACGTCGCCGGCCGCGGTACGAAGTTCTGTCGCGCATGGAACCCTCCCCAGCGAGTAGGCAATCGCCGACATCTGCACATCGGCGAGCGCTCCATCGCGATATCGATCGCGATTGACGCTATAGAGCGGATCGAAAAATGTGACCG
>NZ_CAJCHS010000123.1 GCF_903970205.1 Nevskia soli
TGAACGCGATGGCGGTCAGCCCGGCCCGCAGCGGCGAGAAGTGCTCCCCGGCCTGGAGCCACAGGGCGAACATCAGGAAGAAGCCCGTCACGCGGAGGAAAGTATCCCCGCCGTGAGTCATGATCAGGTTCCGCTGGTGAATGGAACTTAGCAGGACATACACGAGGATGGTGTTCAGCCGCGTCAAGTAGCCGGCCGTCAGCAACACAGCCGACGCCAGAAATACCCAGAACAGCGCCTGAATCCAAACATCGGTAGAGGGACTGTTCTGCGGCAAAAACACGAAGAGATTCAAGCGCGGTCCGGGTTCGATGCGCTGCTGCGTCGCCAGAGTCACCCACGCGCGCGTGCCATACCATGCTAGCCAGTCCTGCCGGAGCAGCAAGAGAGTCGCGATGACCGCCGTCCCGTAAAGGATGCGGAACACGCCGATGGGCAGCGGAGACAGCGGCTCAAAGAAAAACCGGTTCCAGCGCGCAACGATAGCGCTTATCACGAAGTTAAGTCTCCGGGCGCGACGCGATAACTATAGAAGATGTGCTCGTTCCAAGGGTCCGAACTGAATGTTCCGTCACGTTGACGAATGATTGCCGACCAATAGCGGACAAACAATACCATCTTCACAGGACTCGACCGCGTGTTGTTGAGTCTTGCAACATAGCGGGCCGCATCCGGCCATAAAGCCGAGTAGTTATCGTCCTTCAGATTATCGATGTACTTCCGGTACCGTTCCTTGCTATATCGTTCGGCCAGGCTAAGATGCTCGACTCGTGGGAATGCCCAGGTCCGGGTATTCCCGTCCTGGTAGATGATAATGGCCTCGACATAGACATTCGCGTTCTTGGGAATCGGCGAGAACATGTCCCATGACTGAAAAAGTCCGATGAAGATAAAGTAAGGGCGAATAAGCGCGCGCGCTGAATACACGATCGGCAGCCGCAGGGGAATAGCCCAGCAGGCAATCGCCAATATGTGAAAGATCAGAAAAGTATTAATGACGAGCCGGCGGATCGACCGCTGACTTTGGGGTTTAGTCCCAGCTTTGGGCGCTTTGGTTTGTCCCGCGATCAAGGCGCTCCGACTAACGCCTATGCAAACGCCAGGTTCACATTCTGGATGGCTTCGTCGATCTCCGCGGTGTTCTTATACCCGACAGTAACTGTATCGACGCCGGCATTCCGGAACGCAAACCGCATCGCCGCCTTCCGATCGTCACGGTTCGTGAACTGACCTTCGCCGACTAGCTTCATGCTGATAATACCCATGCCATCGGCGCGCGTTTGCTTGACGTGCGTTACCACTTCGGTCACATCGCCGAGCCCGTTGGTGTTGTAGTCTTCGGCGTCCATCCGAACACCCTTGTGGTTCATCCGGATCATGGCCACTTGCAGGAACTTATTGTCAGGAACCTGCCGCAGCGCCGGGAGCCCGTGTACGGACGCGCCGCGGCTCACCACGGCCTGCTTATGCTGCGCCTCCAGTATCCCGTCCTGCCACTTCACGCTCTGAGCCGGCCAATCCGAAGTGTGCTGCCAGTGCAGAAGCATGATATCGAAGTACTCGGTTTGCGCAAGCTTCCGCAGCTCATCGATCTTGGCTTGCGGATCCACATCGCCATGCGTCGTGATCTTCGACATCAGCCGGTAGCTATCGCGCGGAATCCCTTTGAGCGCGATACCGAGCATCCGATGCATGTCGCCATAAGATTCAGCGGTTTCGAAGAAGCGCACGCCGTTGTCATAGCTGTAGCGCACCAGCCGGTTGAACTGATCCTGCCCCAGATCGCGCTGCACTTTGCCACTCATGCTGCCGGTGCCGAACGCGAGCCGCGTCACCTTGACGCCGGATTTCCCGAGCGTCACCCAATCCGTTGCCTTCTGGCCTTCCGCCTTCAGGGGCAGCTTGCCAAACCCTGCGAGCGCGCCCGCCGCGAGCCCGGTCTTAAGAAAATTACGTCTGGAGCAGTGACTCATTTTTGGTCTCCTTCGATGGCCGCAGTTTAACACGAGGTGCGCCCGCAACTCGCTGGGTCACGTCGCGATACGCTGACTTGAAATGGAAGGGAACGAACTGCCCGAGCACCCGCCCGAACCGAATATCCGCGGGTTCGAAGTGTATCTAAACGGGAACAAGCTCTGCACTGCCGGTGTCGGGCTCGTTGGCTGCCTGAACACCATGGTCGACGTGGTCGGCAGAAAGACAGATCACGACATGATGCTCCGCGTGGGAGGTTTAGAAAACAACGAGTTCCTGACGTGGGTCAAGCGCAAACTTCAGATAGGAGACGAGATCACGATCCGCGTGTTAGATTCTACGTCGGCAGATGAACCGATCAGCCGCATCCCCAACGAGTCTTAGCCGCGAAACGTTGCGCTAGCAGCCCGTGGTAGTAACCGCTCCGTCACCGTCGCGGCTCTGTAACGTACTGATTGCACTGAGCCGCGCACGTTACTACCACGGACTGCTAGAAGACTAACTACCCGAAGTACTCGCCGCCGCAGCCACGGTCAGCGTGGCCGCCGTACTACTCTCGCCGTTGACATACACGATCAGCGTCTGCGAACCCGAGGGCACGGCCGCGGATAAGTCGAACTGCACATCGTAGACGTTCGAACTCCCCACCTGAGTAATCGAAAGCGCGGGCAGAGTAACACCGCCGACCGATACCTGAATATTCCCCGGACTTAGCGCGCCCGGATTAGTCAGCCCCGTAAGGAGCACATCGATCGCCTGCCCGGAGTTCACCGCCGTCGTGTTTGTAACCG
>NZ_CAJCHS010000124.1 GCF_903970205.1 Nevskia soli
GAAAACCGTTGCCTGATCCGACCCCCGCTGAGGCACTGGCAATCACCTGGACGCTGCGCGTGGAGGGCGACCTGAGAGCGAGACGCCTGGCGGAACAGATCGAACAGGCGTGCCGTGCCCTTATCTAAGATCCAGACAGACATTCTGCGGCTTTTGGCGGCGCACCGCGACCCGGAAAGCGATGTCGGAGGGAGCACGCCGTTGACTTGCGACCTTCCTCGTTCGGTCAACATGAAAGCCTTCCGCGATCGGGAGGAACGAGTTGCCTTGGCGGCCGAACAGAATGGTGCACTTCTGCGGGAAAACGGCTATACGCTCGAGTGGCTGCGCCGCGAGCCGGGTCTTCGCACGGTCAGAGCGCGGCGCGATGCTGAATCGACCCGGCTCGAATGGGTCGCGGACGCCGACTATCGCTTCTTCCCCGCGATCCGGGATGATCTGTTCGGATATATCTTGCATCCCCTGGATATCGCTACGAACAAAGTAGCTGCCGCTTACGGACGCCGGGAACCGCGCGACGCCGTGGACTTAGTGAGCATCCACGAAACCATCTTGCCGCTCGGCGCCGTTATTTGGGCCGCTGCGGGGAAGGCGTTGGGATTTACACCGGAAGGAATTATCGCGGAGATCAGGCGTACGGCTCGCTACACGCTTGATGATTTCCAGGACATCAAGAGCGATCCGCCGCTCGACCCTACCGCGACCATGATCCGCCTGCGAGAGATTCTCTTCGAAGCCGAAGCGTTTGTGGTGCGCATGCCGACCGACAAGGTAGGCCTAATCTTCCTTCAGGACGGCGTGATCGTGCAGCCCGATCCGGACCGATTAGATGCCTATCAAACGCATGGCGGAGTAAGGCGCGGGCACTGGCCGACCAGTATCGACATTACCGCGGCGATGCTCGAACGCTATAACAAGAGAAACTAATCTTGCTATGGAGCCGAAGAGCTGGAACGACTACCCGTCAGAGCAAATGAACGCGCTGGTATCGCGCCGGTGTCTCCATACCGCGAATCTTACGATCGCGCAGATTACGCTCTCCAAAGGCGCGATTGTTCCCCTGCATGACCACGCGAATGAGCAGGTTACTTCCGTGATTAGCGGGCTGCTCTTGTTTCGGATGGATGGCCGCGAAATCCTGGTCAAAGCCGGTGAAATGCTTGCGATCCCTTCCGGTGTTCCGCACTTAGTCGAAGCTCTGGAAGATTCGATCGCTGTCGATGTATTTGCGCCGCGCCGCGAGGATTGGATTCGCGGCGATGACTCGTATCTTCGCAGATAGCCGTGCTACTTCGCATCGCGCCAGTTTACCCCGATCCCGACATCCGCGATTAACGGCACTTCGAGCTCGTAAACGCCCTCCATCTCGTGTTTCACCATGACGGCAATCTGCTCCACTTCACTTTCCGGAGCCTCTAAGACTAACTCGTCATGAACCTGGAGGAGTAACTTACCTTCCAGCTTTGACAGGTTTGCGTCGATTCGGATCATGGCCAGCTTGATTAGATCCGCCGCCGTACCCTGCAACGGTGAGTTGACCGCGGTCCGTTCCGCAAACCCTCGCGCGCTCGGGTTGCGGCTGTTCATATCCGGGATCGGCCGCTCGCGCCCGAAGAGCGTTTTGGTAACGCCCGTCGCACGCACATTTGCGATCGTATCGTCGATAAACCGCCGCACGCCCGCATACCTCAGGAAGTAGCTCTGTATATAATGCTCCGCTTCTTTTCGCGAGATGCCTAACTGCCGCGCCAGCCCGAACGAACTAATCCCGTACACAATTCCAAAGTTCACCGCCTTGGCTCGATTGCGCGCTTCACGGGTAACCATCATCGGCGGAACGCCCATTACTTCCGCGGCCGTCCGCGTATGGATATCTTCACCCGAACGGAACGCCTCCATCAGCACCGGATCGCGCGACATATGAGCCAGCAGTCTTAGTTCAATCTGAGAGTAGTCGGCCACCAGTAACTTCCAGCCGGGGCGGGGGACGAACGCCGCACGGATCTCACGCCCCAGTTCCGTCTTAACCGGTATGTTCTGTAAGTTCGGATTGGATGACGATAGACGCCCGGTGGCAGCGCCTGTCTGGTTGAAACTCGTATGGATGCGGCCGGTGCGCGGATCGATCAGCGCCGGGATAGCATCTACATAAGTGCCCTTCAACTTAGTCAACTGCCGATACTCAAGGACTTTGCGCGCGATCTCATGATTTTCGGCCAAGTCCTCGAGAATATCCGCCGCTGTCGAAACCGTCTTGCCTTTGCCGTACTTTACCGGCGCAGGCAGCTTCATTTCATCGAACAGCACGCGCCCCAGCTGCTGCGGCGAAGCTATATTGAATTCGCGTCCGGCGAGCGTATGAATCTCTTCGGTAAGCCGTATGATCTCGGTATCCATGAGGCGCGACAAACGGCCGAGCTCGTCGTGGTCGACCAGAATCCCGTTCTCTTCCATACGCGCCAGCACGGCGGCCAGCGGCAGCTCTAGAGTCTCGTAGATGCCGCGTAAGTTGCGGTCGTCAACGGAAGCCGAAAGAGTCGCGCATAACTCGCGAACATAGAGCGCGTGCTGAGCGGCATCATCGGGCAGCTTCAGATCGAGGCGGCGCTGCACCAGCTGGTCGAGAGCGCATCCGGACGGGTCGGCATCCAGCAGAAACGCGTAC
>NZ_CAJCHS010000125.1 GCF_903970205.1 Nevskia soli
CTTCCAGTCCCATGGCGTTAAATATCTCATCGTAGGCGGCTTTGCGGTTATCTATCACTCGCAGCCGCGCTTTACGAAGGATATGGACCTGTTCATCAAGGCAGACTCCGAAAACGCGAAAGCGACCTATGCTGCGCTGGCCGCATTTGGTGCGCCGCTCCAAGGTATGACGCCGGAAGATTTCACCGACCGCGAGAGTTTCTTTCGTTTTGGGCGTGAGCCGAACGGCTTCGATATTCTGCCTTCCATTCCCGGCGTTGATTTTGATGCGGCATGGGAAAAGCGTGTGGAAACTGGGATCGACGCAGCGGCCGGCGTTACAGCGAACTTCATTTCAGCGGAAGACCTGATCGCCTCGAAACTCGCCTCCGGACGCGCCCGCGACTTGGCCGATGTGGAGGCGATCCGCGACGCGGCTAGAAGCATCAGGCCGGAAGAAAAGAAATGACGCGCATTTCAAGATCAGCCCCGCGCGAACCGGAGCAACGCCCCAATATCGTGCCGGTCCGCCGTCCGCAGCGCTTCAATGTACCGCGCGCGGACCGCGCCGGCAGCCCGTAGTCCCGCGCCCCCCCACGAGAATCGCGCCTGACCGAGCCGCATCACCAGTAGGTCGGCGACGAGCCGGGAGTGACGGCCGTTGCCGTTCGGGTCGCGCAATCGATCCACATTCGAACATCCTCGAGCAGGCAGCGGAGCGCCACGCGAATTTCCCGGTAGGGGATTCCAAGATTGCGTTCGCTGATGCGCAATTTGCCCGCCCAACGCCGACATCCCCAAGCATGCGCCGGTGGAGATCGAGCACGAACTTCTCGGTCAGCGGATCGCGCCGGCGATTCAGCGCCCAGTCTTGCGCGCGCAAGATGTTCTCCTGCTCGGCGGCGTTCCGTTCGGATCGAAACGCGATATGCGCGGGGATCAGGTCACGCATCTCCTCGGATTGTCAATGGCGTCGCAGCGGCATCGGCCGTATTGAAGACGTCAGTCAATCCTCAGTCCCAGAAGAGGCGTGGGTTGGTTTCGCGGACAATCTCATCGAGGTTCGCTTCAGCTTTCCTCGCCTTCACCTTCTGGTTTTCGAGTAGCATCGAGGGCTCTACCGGTTCCCGCCGGCGCCGCAAGAACACGCGTGCTCTTTCCCGCACCATCTTTTCCAGCGGTTTGTTGGGTATCAGCGCATAGACCAGCGTGCAGTTGAGCGCTTCGGCCGCGCGGCGCAGCGTCGCCAACTCGATGCCGCCCTGCGAGCGGGATTGAGCCGTGAGACGCGACTTTTTATAGGTTATAACCTATCAAACTACTCTCTTTCGATAAACGATAACCTATATATTCCGGCATTTTGATAGGCTGCAACCTATCATCGCGCCGGATCATCGTTCCCTGTTCGTTCGGCTTCAAAAAAATCGTGTGGCGACGACACCCACCGCGCGTGAGACAATAAACGCCAGTGAGTGCAGATAAGAAAAACGTCCGCGTTCGCGTAGCTAAAAGCGCGTTCCTGGTCCGGTTTTTCCTATCCACTCCGGGTAAATTCCTGCTCGGAACCTGCGCGGTTCTGGGTCTTGCCGCAGCCTGCGTATTCGTTTTCGCGTACCTGCATTACGCCAAACTGATCGACGCCAAGCTCAAGGCCGGTCCCTTCGTCACCACCGCTAAAATCTACGCCGCGCCCGTCGCCGTGGGCCTTGGCGACGCCGTGACGCCCGAAGAGATTGCCGCCGAGCTTCGCCGCTCGGGTTACACCGAGAGCCGGAGCAATCCGATCGGGTATTACAACGTCCGCCCCGATTCCATCGAGATTTTCCCCGGACCCGATTCTTACTTCCGCGATGAACCCGGCGTGATTCACTTCAATGCCGGTCATATCGAGCGCATCGTTTCCCTCACCGACAACACGCCCCGCACCGAATACGATCTCGAGCCGCTCCTGATCACCAACCTGTATGACCGCAACCGCGAAAAACGCCGCTACCTGAAGTACGCCGAGATTCCCGCCGTGTTGCGCAACGCTGTGCTTTCAGCCGAGGACCGCCGCTTCTTCCAGCACTCGGGCATCGATCCCATCGGAATCACCCGGGCCGCCTGGGTCGATCTGCGCGAAGGCAAGAACGCCCAAGGCGCTTCCACCATCAGCCAGCAACTCGCGCGCGGCATGTGGCTGACTCCCGAGCGCAGCTTCAAACGCAAAGCCGCCGAGATCATGATCACCCTGCAACTGGAGCAGAAGCTCTCGAAACAGCAGATTTTCGAGATGTACTGCAACCAGATCGATCTGGGCCGCCGCGGAAGCTTCACGATCCGCGGATTCGGCGAAGCGGCCGAAGCGTATTTCGGTAAGGACGTTAACCAGCTCTCCATCGCCGAAGCCGCCACCCTGGCCGGCATGCTGCGGGGCGCCAGCTATTACAATCCCGTCCGGCATCCGGAGCGCATCACGGAACGGCGCAACGTCGTGCTGGCGCTCATGCGCGATAACGGGTACATCACCGACCGGGAATACGCCGTTGCCGTCGATACTCCGCTTAAGCTTTCAAATTCGGGATCGCAATCGAGCGACGCGCCCTATTTCGTCGATCTCATCAACGACGAGCTGCAGAACCGGTTCGGGGATTACGATTTCCAGGCCGGGTCTTACCGGATCTATACCTCCCTCGATTTGAATCTGCAGCGCGCCGCCAACGAAGCTGTGCAGATCGGCATGCATCAGGTGGACGATCTGCTGCATAAGCTCAAGATCGCCAAAGAAGCCCAGTGCGCTCTCATCGCGCTCGATCCCCACACCGGCGAAATCAAGGCCCTCGTCGGCGGCCGCAACTACGGGCAAAGCCAGTTGAATCACGTCACCGCGATGCGCCAGCCCGGCTCCATCTTTAAACCCTTTGTCTACGCGGCGGCGATGAACACCGCGCTTTCCGGCGGCTCGCGAACATTGACACCCGCCAGCACGGTGGACGATTCGCCCACCACCTTCTGGTTCGACGGCAAGCCGTACCAGCCGGGCAATTTCCACGGCGCTTACTACGGGACCACCACCCTGCGCCGCGCCCTCGCGCACTCCATGAACATCGCCACCGTGAAGGTCGCCGAGATGGTCGGATACAACAACGTGGTGAACCTGGCGCGCAAGGCGGG
This sequence comes from Nevskia soli, assembly GCF_903970205.1. Classification (GTDB taxonomy): domain Bacteria; phylum Acidobacteriota; class Terriglobia; order Bryobacterales; family Bryobacteraceae; genus Bog-113. The sequence continues at coordinate 3,133 of NZ_CAJCHS010000125.1, forward strand.
CATCAACGACGACGTGAAGGCGACTCCCGCGATGGCGCTGGGATCTTATGAAGCGACGCCCCTCGAGATGGCCGGCGCGTACACCGTCTTCGCCAACGGCGGCGTGCGGGTATCGCCGGTCCTGATCGATGAAGTTCGCGGCACCAAGGGAAACCAGATCTTCCGCAGCAAGCCGCAAACCAAGACGGTTCTCGACCCTCGCGTTAACTACCTGATGGTCAGCATGCTGGAAGAAGTGATGCAAAGCGGCACGGCGGCCGGGGTGCGTGCCCGCGGCTTTACCGTCCCGGCGGCGGGTAAGACCGGCACGTCCCATGACGGCTGGTTCGCCGGCTTCGATTCCCAATTGCTGTGCATCGTCTGGGTCGGTTTCGACGACAACAGCGTACTGGAATTAGAGGGCGCCCATTCGGCCCTGCCCATCTGGGTCGAGTTCATGAAGCGCTCGCTGCAATACCGCGGGTATCGCGATACCAAGGCGTTCACCGCGCCGGAAGGCGTCGTGTCGCTGCAGATCGACGGCGACACCGGTATGCCGGCGACACCTTACACCCCCAAACCGCGCGATGAAGTGTTTATCGCGGGCACGGAACCGGTGGGTGTCGATCCGCTGAGTCTGCCCGACGGAAACCGTGACACGACCAATGTGGCCGGGTGGGATACGACTCCCGCGCGCTCCTCGTTGCCGCTGACCGCGCCCGTCACCCGAACCTATCCGCTGCCGGTACCCTCGTCATCCACCGAGCCCGGCACTGACCTCGATACCGGTCAGGTGAAGGACCCGCCCGCCGCCGCGCAAACCCAGAAGCGATCGCTCTGGAAGAAGATTTTCGGCAGCAAACCGAAACCTCCCGCCTAAGCTCTTCAAGCAAAAAATCGCGCACGGTGATACTATTTGTCCAAAGGGAGGCCTTCCTATGGTTTCCGTTGGAATCGCCGCAAAGGTCACGACGTACGCAGGGGCGAAAGCCGTCTTTCTGGTCTGCACGGGAGTTGTGGCTTTGCCCGTCGTTTTACCTTATGCGTCGCTCGCTCAGACGATGGCCAACGCCTCGACTGCAGCCCCGGCGCCCGCTCCGCGCCCCTTGTTAACTCCCGAAGAACGCGGCGACATCTACATGGCCCGCAAGATGTACCGCGAAGCGATCGACGTCTACTCGCGCGAACCCGAGACGCACGCCACGCGCTGGAACAAGATGGGAATCGCCTACCATCAGCTACAAGACCTGCCGGCCGCCCAGAAGAGTTATCAGCGCGCCCTGAAAGTAGACCCGAACTATGGCGAAGCAATCAACAACTTAGGCACCATCTACTACGCGCAAAAACACTATTCCAAAGCGGTTCATCAGTATAAGAAGGCGCTCAAGGTATTGCCCCAATCGGCTTCGATCATGAGTAATCTCGGCACCGCCTACTTCGCCAAGAAAGACTATAAGCGCGCCAGCGAGCAGTATCAGGCCGCGTTGAAGCTCGACCCCACCGTGTTCGATCATCACAATACCTTCGGAGTCATGCTCGAAGAACATAGCGTCGCCGAACGCGCCAAGTTCCATTACTACCTGGCTAAGATGTTCGCCAAACAGAACCTTACCGAAGGCGCTCTTCTCTATATTCGTAAGTCGCTCGAAGAAGGCTTCACCGAGCGCAATAAGTTCATGGAAGAGCCGGAGTTTGCCGCGTTAAGGGACAACGTCGAGTTCCAAGAGATGATGAAGTCCACGCCGCGTGTATTGTAAGTCCGGGCGCTTCGCCGCGCTAGGTTTCGCACTTCTCTTTACATGCTGCAACAAACCGGAGTTCATGCACCGCGTTGCGGTACTGCGCTTCGAAGACCTGAGCGCAGGCGGCGCCAACGCGTGGGTCGGCCGGGCACTTAGTGACGAGATCGCCGGACAGCTCGAAGGGACGCGTCATCACGCCGTAATTCCGCTGGCCGCGATCCGCCGCTTTGAAGACGCCCAGGGCGTTCGGCCGGCGAGCGCGCCCGGCATTTCGGCGGAACGATCGGCAGCCATTGCGGGCGGCGCCAATCGAATCGTCACCGGCTATTATTGGGTTGATCCAAATGTCGCCGGCGATCGCCTCGCGCTCACCGCCATTGAAGAGAACACCGAGACCCGCAAAGAACGCGTCCTTTTCTCCGGCAGCGGAAGCCTGGACGATCTGCTGCATTTCGGCGACGAGATCGCGCATGCCGAAGACGAGGAAGCGCGTCCGCCCATCACTGGGAGCGCGCGCGCCTTGCGTGCCTATGCGCTCGGCGTCGAGAGCTCACCCGAACAGGCCGCGCCTTCGTTCGAGGAAGCCGTGCGGCTCGATCCCGATTTCGGTCCCCCGTACGTCGCCCTCGCGGGCATCGCTCTAAGTCGGCATGACCGGGCCGCTTTCGAAGCCATCGAGCAGGCTGTGCGGGCCCGCGGCAGCGGCGTCACACCGGTCGATCGCGCGCTGCTGAATCTCGAAGAGTCCCGCCTGAACGGCGACGCGGCAACCACGGTCGACGCCCTCGGCGCGCTGGTCAAGCTCTTGCCGGCCGACCCCTTCCGCCTCCGGGAATTGGCCGACGCCGAGCTGGCGAGCAACCGTTACGCGGAAGCGGCGGACCATTACCGCAAGCTCGCCGCGCTGTTGCCGGCCACCCCGGAGCCTCTGAACTTACTCGGTTATGCGCTGATGTATGCGGGCGATGAACCGGCTGCGACCAAAGCCTTCGCGGATTACCGCCGAGCCGCCCGCAACAGCGCGAATGCGATCGATTCCGGCGGGGATGCCCAGTTCTTCTTCCGGCATTTCGGCGACGCGGAGAAGTCCTATCTCGCGGCCTATGCGAAGGAGCCAAACTTATCGGACGGCGGCGACTTATTGAAGACGGCATGGTGCCGGCTGATGATGAACGACCGCGCGGGCGCGCTTCAATTCGTGAACCGGTTCCTCGCCGAGCGGGCACGGGCGGGTGACGGACTCGCGCCCCTGCACGCGGCCCCGATCTTGCGCGTGGTTGGGCAGAAGCAGCAGGCGGAGCGGATGCTCGCGGCCTATGGGGGCGCGGACGGCGTTCCAACAGCGATCCGCAACGGAGCGGCCATGCAGTTGGAGTGGTGGCGTTTTCTCGATGGGACAGGTCCCGCACCGCACGCCCCGGATGCTTTAGTCGAAGCAGTCGCCGCCGTGAGGCACAACGATTTCCGCGCGGCCACGCCCCTATGGCATGCGCTGGTGGAGAAGACCGGACCCACGGATTGGTGGATTCGAACGGTCTATGCGCGCTGTCTGCGGGAAAGCGGACAAACCCAGGAAGCCGCGCGCTACTCCCAATACGCGCCCGTGCCGATTCCGAATCGAACTGTTAGTTTGGATGAACTTTGGTGGCCTTGGATAGTTTCGGGGAATTAAAGGACAAATACCAAACCCAACACCAAACCCCAACATTAAACCCCAACGTTAAACCCCAACATCAAACCCAACATTAAACCCAACATTAAACCCAACACTAAACCCCAACACTAAACCCAACCTTAAACCCAACACTAAACCCCAA
>NZ_CAJCHS010000126.1 GCF_903970205.1 Nevskia soli
CGGAGAAGTCATGCTGGACATTGAAGTCGCGGGATCGGTCGCTCCCGGCGCGAAAATCGCGGTCTACTTCGCTGCCAACACGGACCAAGGATTTCTCGACGCGATCACGACCGCGTCTCACGATACTGTCAACAATCCTTCAATCCTTTCCATCAGCTGGGGAGGCCCTGAAGATTCCTGGACCGATCAGGCGCGCGGCGCTATGAACACGGCTTTCGAAGACGCCGCGGCGCTCGGCATCACCGTGACGGTCGCCGCGGGCGATAGCGGCGCGGATGACGGAGTGGGAGATGGAGCTCTTCACGTCGATTTCCCGGCTTCGAGCCCCTGGGTACTCTCCTGCGGCGGCACGAAAGTGATCGCTTCCGGCAGCACCATCGCTAGTGAAGTTACCTGGAACGAACTAAGTTCAGGCAACGGCGGAACGGGCGGCGGCGTCAGTCTCTGTTTCCCCGTTCCCGACTATCAATTGAAGACTAAGATTCCCGCGCAGCAGCAGACCGGGGCCATGGGGCGCGGAGTTCCGGATGTCTCGGGCGATGCGGATCCGATCTCCGGTTACATTGTCCGCGTAGACGGGCAGCAGACTGTGATCGGCGGTACGAGCGCCGTCGCGCCTCTATGGGCCGGGCTCTTTGCGTTGATTAATCAAAAGCTTGGGGCGCCCGTCGGCTTTGCCAACCCCAAGTTATACACATTTGCCGAGACTACGTTCCGCGACATCATTCTCGGAACTAACGGCGCTTACACGGCGGGCCCCGGTTGGGATGCATGCACCGGTCTGGGCAGTCCGAACGGCACGGCCTTATTGAACGCGTTCCTGAACACTCCGGCGGATAAAACCAAGCCTACAACCTAGGCGCGGCTGCTGAAGGGCGGCGGTTCCAACCGGAGCCGTCGCCCGATTTTGATACTCTTCCGATTGGATGCCTTCTAACAACTCTGGCGCGCCGGCCTTCCGCCTCGATAAGGACGCCCTCGGAGAAGTCCGCGTTCCTTCCGACCATCTCTGGGGCGCGCAAACCCAACGCTCCATCGACCTGTTCAAAATCGGCGTCGACCGCTTTCGCTTCGGGCGGCCCGTCATCCGCGCTTTTGGCATTTTGAAGAAGGCCGCGGCGCTGGCGAACGGCGAACTCGGCTCGCTTCCGCCCGAAAAGGTGGATCTCATCGTGCGGGCGGCGGACGAAGTCATCGAAGGAAAACTCGATAGCGAGTTCCCCCTGGTCGTTTTCCAAACCGGCTCGGGCACGCAGACCAACATGAATGCCAACGAGGTAATCGCGAACCGCGCGATTCAGCTGGCCGGGGGTGTCGTCGGATCGAAGAAGCCCATCCATCCCAACGACGACGTAAATCAGAGTCAGTCATCGAACGACACATTTCCAACGGCGATGCACATCGCCGCCGCGGGTGAGATTGCCCATACGTTGATCCCGGCGGTGCGAGCGCTACGCGACACACTCGACGACAAAGCACGCGCCTTCATGCACGTGGTCATGGTTGGACGCACGCACCTGCAGGACGCCACGCCGATCACGCTGGGCCAAGTGATTTCGTCCTGGGTCGCGCAACTGGATGCGGCCGTTCAGACCATCGAACACGCCGTAGAAGGTCTCTTCGAACTGGCCATCGGCGGGACGGCGGTCGGCACCGGACTGAACGCCGATGAGCGGTTCGGCGACACCTCCGCGCGTTACATCGCCAGTGAAACCGGACAACCGTTCACCGCCGCCGCGAATAAGTTTGCTGCGCTCGCAGCACATGACGCGATGGTGAACGCGAGCGCCGCGCTGCGCACGCTCGCCGGAGCGTTGATGAAAATTGCCAACGACGTTCGATGGTACGCGTCCGGTCCGCGCGCGGGTATCGGAGAGTTGCGTATCCCCGAGAACGAACCAGGCTCATCGATCATGCCGGGGAAGATTAATCCGACGCAGTCCGAAGCGCTCACCATGGTCGCGGTACAGGTCTTCGGAAACGACGCCGCGGTTGCGTTTGGCGGATCGCAAGGCAATTTCCAGCTGAATGTTTTCAAGCCGGTCATGCTGCACAATGTGCTCATTTCTGCACAACTGTTGGCTGAAGGCTGCCGCTCGTTCGACGAGCATTGCGCGCGCGGCATCGAGCCCGAAGAAGCGCGCATCCGTCAGCATCTGGAAGAGTCGCTGATGACGGTTACCGCGCTCAATCCGCATATCGGATATGAGAAATCCGCGAAGATTGCATTAACCGCGCACCGCGAGGGACTGAACCTGCGCGACGCGGCCTTGAAGCTCGGTTTCGTGACGCCCGAAGAGTTCGATCGCTGGGTGCGGCCGGAAGAGATGACCCATCCGCTTCCGGCGCGCGCCATTAACGACTAGTTACCAGCCCAACTGCCGGTCGTAATGAGCATCGGTTGCCCCGCGCCGAACGAAGCTGATCGCTGCATCGATATGCCGGTAAGCACCGTCGCGCCAACCCATTGCGGCCGGGTTGTCCTCTTCAGCGGCCAGATCCTTACGGGCTCTCGTCAGTAGCTTCATGAGGTTGCGGAAGCGGCCGACGGGATCCGGGTGCGAATCGGGATGCGCACGGCTCATAACGTCTTTAGCGTCCGCCCAAGCGGCCCGATTCAATTCTTGGATCGCACCCTCAATCTCGTGGTCGGCCGCCTGTAGGTCGGCTTGAACATTCGGAGGCATCGGGCCGCGTAACAGCGCCCTCGCTTCTTGTAAGTCGCCGCGGGCATGAAGGTAGTGTGGGTGATGGCCGGGCGTGTCCGCCAGCGCCGTCCCTTGGGCCAGCAGCGCGAGGCCGCCGGCAACGATAAGTAGATTCTGTAGTGTTCGCATTTGTAAATCCCTTCCTGAGCGTATGAACGCGAAGCGCGACGGTCGAGTTTCGAAATGCTAATTCCTTTTAATCCAGCAGTTTCAAGAGGGTGAGGGGTTTTGGCCCAAGACACGCAGGCTGAACCGTATGATCCGGATTTGCCCTTCCTGCCGTGCGAAAAACCGCATTCCCGCTGCTCACCTGGCCGACCAGGGCCGATGCGGCGCGTGCAAAACTGCGCTCGAACCCGCGAGCGAACCGCTGGACGTGACAACCGCCGAGTTCGACGAGATCATCGGCGGCGCGCGCGTTCCGGTCCTGGTGGATTTCTGGGCAGCTTGGTGCGGCCCCTGCCGTATGGCCGCGCCAGAGGTCAAAGCGCTCGCGCATGAGTTGGCTGGGCGAGCGCTGGTTCTGAAGGTTGACACCGAAGCCGAGCAAGGGCTGTCGGCGCGCTATCAGATCCAGAGCATCCCGAACTTCATGGTGTTCCGCAACGGCAAGCCCGTGTTCCGGCGGGCCGGTCTGGCGCCGCGCGCTGAAATGCGACGATGGATCGAGGCTGAATCGGCACCGGGGTAACACTTTTCTCCCGGATTGCGTCAAAATTAGAGCAGAGCCCTATGCAAAGAATCTGTTTTCCCGCCGGCTTCTGTCTGTTCGCGCTGGCGGTTTCGGCTTGCGCCGCGGCCGATAGCGCCCCCTCTACCGCGGCGGCGCCGGTGAATCCCCAGGAGATCATTCGTCAGTTTTCCGCTAAGGAGTCGGCTTTCCTGAAGGCGCGGAATAACTACACGTACCGGCAGACGGTCAAGATTCTTGAGCTGGACGCGGATGGCAATCCGGAAGGCGGCAAGTACGAGATGGTCGAAGACATCACGTTTACGCCGGACGGCAAGCGGACCGAGCGGGTCGTAAAAGCACCGCCGAACACGTTAAAGAAAATCCTGCTAACGCCCGAGGATGAACAGGATCTACGCAACGTCCAGCCGTTCGTCTTGAATGCCGAAACGATCGATCAATACATCGTGAATTACATCGGTCGCGAACAGGTGGATGAAATTCCCTGCTATTTATTCGCCGTGCGCCCCAAGGAGATGGTAAAGGGCCAGCGATATTTCGAGGGCCAGATCTGGGTGGATGACCGCGATCTTCAGATCGTCAAGACTTATGGCAAGGGTGTTGGCCGCCTAAAGAAGAGCGACGACAATCAATTCCCGAAGTTCGAGACGTATCGCGAGCAGATCGACGGCAAGTATTGGTTCCCGACTTATACGATCGGCAACGATACGCTGCATTTCAAAGAGGGCCCGCAGCGCATCAAGATGGTCGTGAAGTACGAGGATTACAAGCAGTTCAGGGCGGACACGAGTATTCAGTACGGAGACGAAGCTCCGGGTACAAGCACGCCCGGCGCCAGTACGCCTCCGACACAGAACGCGCCGCCGCTCGCTCCGAAGAAGTAGTCTGCGTGGTAGACCGCTCCATTGCTGTCGCGGCTTCCATGAAAGTGTCACCCGGCATACACCGTTCCACGCGGCTAGGCCGACAGACCCTCCCTTTCGGTCGGGCTCGGAGTGGGGCTATACGGTTTGCTTGAAAATGACCCCAACATACGCCGTTTCGCCCGGCCGAACGGGTCATGCCGAACCCAGTGTTCCGAGCCGCGACGGCCACGGAGCGGTTGGACGGTCTGCGACAGCCCGCGTGCGATAATCGGGACTTCCCTCATGGCCGCCGCTAAGCTCACTGTAAAGAACGATGGATCGATTCTAGTTGAAGGAGATTTTGAGATCGTCGATCCGCTGAATACGCCGTTCGGCCTTGCGGGACGAACCAAAATTTCGTTGTGCCGTTGCGGGGCATCGATGAACAAGCCGTTCTGCGACGGCTCGCACGCTCGAATCGGATTTCAGGATCAGGTGGTGGCGCGGGAGTTGCCTCCTCCCGTG
>NZ_CAJCHS010000127.1 GCF_903970205.1 Nevskia soli
CAAGGCGCGCGTCGGGGAAGTGCAGGTTGTCGCGCCAGTCGCAGCGGAGAATGCGGGCGGCATCCTGCGATTCGGCGACGCGAATCGCGGGTGAGCCGCGAGTGCCCATGTCGCCCGCGGTTAAGTCGAGGATCCCGGTGCGATAGCCGGCATCGGCCATGCGAAGCAGGGTTCCGCCGCAGGTTTGCTCCACATCGTCCGGATGGGCGGCGATGGCTAAGACGTCCAGAGGCGTCGTCACCAACTTACCCGGCGCTGTTGATATTGCGGACTGCCGGCGCCCAGTAGGTACACCAGGACAATTCCCGAGACGAAGCCGCCAATGTGCGCGAACCAGGCGGTTCCGGACACGGATTGGTGCGAGTAAGTCAGGCTCCCGACTCCGCTGAGTAACTGGGTGAGGAACCAATAACCAAGCATGAAGAGTGCGGGAATCTGGATGCGCGCGATGAAGAAGAAGAAGACGATGGTGTCGATGCGGGCGCGCGGGAAGCGGACGAAGTAGGCGCCCATCACACCGGCGATTGCGCCGCTGGCTCCGATGGTGGGCAGCTGCGAATCGGCATTGAAGAAGCAGTGAGTCAGACCCGCGACTATACCGCAGACCAGATAGAAGATCAGATACTTCACGTGGCCCATGCGGTCTTCAAGGCTGCGGCCGAAGGCCCAGAGGAACAGCATGTTGCCGATGATGTGGGCCCATCCGGCATGCAGAAACATGCAGGTGAGCAGCGCGCTCGCTTCGAAATGCGCGGGTATCAGGCCGTACCGCATGATCAGCGCGTTGCGTGAGTATTCGTCGAGCGAGATTTCGAACAGGAAGACGAGCGCGTTGGCGACGATCAACATCGTCGTCACTACGGACGGCGAGAATTTGGGTTGATCGTCCTGGATCGGAAACATGAAAGTTCGCTAGCGGGCGAAGTCGGGGAGCACGTTCCGCGGGGCTGTGGCCATGAGGCTACGCGCCGCCGCTGCATCTTTGATGGCACCGCGCGCGCCGATTGCGGTGCAGTTCAGGGCCGCCATGGCGTTCGAGAAATCGAGTGCGTCCTGCAGGGCCATGCCGTTCAATTCAGCGTAACAAAAGGCGCCATGAAACACGTCCCCCGCGCCGGTGGTATCGAGGCATTGGACGACATATCCGGGCGAGTAGTAGAACTTTCCGTCGGCCAGGGCGAGAGAGCCGTGGGCGCCCAGCGTCATCGCGGCCACGCGCATCTTGTACTCGCGGGCGAGAGCTTCGAGGGCTTTATGAGGATCTTCGATACGCGTCCAGCGGCCGGGGAATTCGCTGCTGGCGACGAGGTAGTCGACCAGCGGCAGAACGCGATCGAAGCCGGGGTAGATGGTATCGACATCGACGGTCACGGGGATTTGGTGGTCTCGAGCGATGCGGGCGGCGTGCTCGACGGCGCGCGTGTCGTGGCCATCGATGTGGAGCATGCGCGCGCAGACAATCTGGTCCGGCGTGATTTCTTCAGGTGAGATGGCGAGGCAATCGGGGCGGCTCCAGAAGACGGTGCGCTCGCCGGTGGATTGATCAATCACGATGTACGCCGATTGGTTGGCGCAGTTGCGGCGGCGCTGGACGAAGGTTAGGTCGACGCCGGACACTTCGAGCGATCCCATCTGAATTTCGCCGCGTTCGTCGTCGCCCACCGTTCCGATGTAGCGCGCGCGCAGGCCAAGCCTGGCGCAGGTGACCATAGCGCTCGCGACCTGTCCGCCGGGACTGACGATCTCTTTGATGAACGGGACTTTGCCGCCATACGCGGGGAAGCGGGGGACGACGAGCATGGTGTCCGTCGCGTTTAATCCGACGCCGACGACATCGAAGGGCTTCTGGGTCATTGCGGGAAGGGGCGGAAGTGCTTGCTGAGCGCGAGCCCTTGCTGTTGATAGGACGAGCCGATTCCCTGCCCGTAGAGTTTGTCCGGGATGTCCATCAGGCGCTCGAAGAGCAGGCGGCCCACGTATTGACCGTCTTCGAGGAGAAATGGGACTTCGTGCGAGCGGACTTCGAGGACCGCGCGAGTGCCTTTGATATCGTCGGTGCCATATCCAAATCCGGGATCGAAGAAGCCTGCGTAGTGGATGCGGAACTCGCCGACCGAGGGGTCGTAGGGGACCATCTCAGCGGCGAACTGGGGCGGAATACGAACTTTCTCGCGCGATGCGAGGATGTAGAACTCTTCCGGATTCAGCACCAGGTCGCGGCGCTCCGTGGGATAGATCGGGTCCCAGAAATCGCGTGGGTCGTAGTGGGCGATGCGGGCGAAATCGATCTCCGGGGCGTCGCGGCGCGCGCGGTATCCGACGGCCTGTCCGCCGTGCGTGCCGGTGAGATCGACCGAGAAGCGCAGACCGCCGCCGATGGATGCGGAGCCGGGCACGTCGTGCTCATTGAAGACCAACTGGAACTGCTGATCGAGCTCGCTGAGGTTCTCGTCGGTTTCAGCAGGCACGCCGCGGGACAGACGCAATTGACTTAGCCGGTCGCCCTGGCGGACCACCACGCGGAAGGTTCCGGGGACGATCTCGGCGTAGAGCTTTCCTTTATAGCCGGCGGCTACAACGTCGAATTCCCGGCCGTAATCGGTTAGGAGGCGCGTGAAGACATCGAGGCGCCCGGTGGTGCTTTTGGGGTTGGCTTTGCCGGAAATGTGGGCCGGCAGATTCAGCTCCTCCTCTAGCGGGACGACGTAGACTTGTCCGCGCTCGAAAGCGGCGGGTTGAGCGAGCGAAATCTCTTCGAGCGTGTGGGCGTCGAGTTTGCGGCCCACGGTGGAATGTTCATTGGGGAGAAAACTGGCGCGCACGCGGTAGGCGACGCTGCCCAGGCGCAGATCGATGCTGGACGGCTGGATCTGCTCGGGCGCGATGGGCCGGGCGGCGATGATTTGCCCGTTGGAAACTAAGTCGCGCAGTCGCTGAGAGGGCAGGATTCCGGTGGGGTGCTGTGCTTGGGAAGGTAAATTCAGATCGGGGAAGAGGGTCTGAGGAAGCTGATTCAAAGGGGAATGATAACGCGCCTGTTCCAGGGACCTCGCGCGCATGAGTTGACCGGGCACACGCGAAAGCCATGTCGCTCCTTCAACTCCGGACGAATTCAATGGTTTCGCGAACCTGCAGACCCAGCAAGCGTGCACTCTCGCGAAGCCGTGCAAAGCTCGCGGTCTGATAGTCGCTGGCCTCGTACCGCTGGATTTGTTGCGGCTTCACACCCAACCGTGCCGCCGAATCCTCCTGCGTCCATCCCGCGGCGATGCGCGCTTGAATCAGTACCTTCGGCAGTCCTTCGAGGGAATCCATCTCGAGATTTTACGGCCGCCGGTCTTCAACGTCTCGTACTCCTGAAGTTCTGCTTCGAGGTCTTGCAATTGGCTCTTCAGCCCAGCCGTTTGCGCCTCCCACAGCTTCATAGGAACGTTCTTCGGCCGAGGCGTCGCGGCCAACTCGTGCAGCGCGTCTCTGAATTTTTCGGCGTGCGCTCTGGTGATGCGACGCTGCCGCTCATTCTTGATCACAAATCTGCCTCCTGAAGATTCAACGCCACAATTCCTTTTGATTGTCCGGTCTCTTTATCCGTCTGGAAGAAGTCCAAAAACACTCTTCAGCTTGCGCCTTCGGTCATCTGGGCGGGAAAAAATGGGCCGAAATACGTGCGCTTCTGCGCTGATCTGCCGTTGGAAAAATCGAGGAAAACTGAATCTAAAGCTTCGACATTCACTCCGTCGATGTCCCAGCAAGCATCGTAGTCGCCCGGTTCGCGCTCAGCCGTCACGAAGCTGCCGTCGATGTACACGATGCCGCACCCCGCTGATTTTAATGCTCTCAAGGCTAGGCGAAGACCGCCAAGCAAGTGCAGCCGACGCGCGCTAAAACCGAATCGTGATTGAATCTCCTGCACAATTATCCAGGTTCCAGAGCCCTGCGACCGGACCGTTAAACCCCGAAAACTACCGAACGCCCGCTCTTAAACCCCAAAATCTTGCTAATCTGTCCTTACCGGTCAGGTGAATGCCCGATTTCTCAACCATGCCCGAGGTATTCGTCTCGAATGCCGAGATCGCTGCCGCCGTCTCGCGAGAAGTGAAGCTCGGACATCTCCGCAAACTGGGCTCCCGGCTCTACACACGCAACCTAAAGGAGCCGGCAGAAAGACTGGTGCAACGAAGCCTCTGGCCGCTGGTGGCGTCATATCTCCCCGGCGCCCTCATCGCCGATCGAACCGCGTTGGAGAATCGGCCGGCGCCGGATGGGTCCGTGTTTCTAATTGCGGATCACAAGCGCGACATCGTTCTGCCGGGCGCCACCCTGCGCCCTCGTAGCGGACCTCCGCCGTTAGATACCGATCGGCCGTTCATAAGCGGTCTTCGTATTGCCTCGCCCGCACGGGCATTTCTGGAAAACATGCGCCCGTCGCGGAGCCGCGCCGGGGTTGCCCGAACGCTCCCGCGACGTGATATCGAAGAGCGCCTCGATGAAATACTCCGTCGCAGTGGCGAAGGCGAGCTCAATCGCCTTCGCGATGATGCTCATGAAATCTCGAAATCATTGGGTCTCCAGGCAGAGTATCGGCGTCTCGATAACCTCATCGGTACGTTGCTCGGCACTCGAAACGCGCCCTTACACTCGCCCACCGCAACGGCTCGGGCCTCAGGGAGACCTTACGATCCAGAACGCCTCGATCTTTTTCAGCGCCTCTTCACCGAGCTTTCGGGAACCGCCCCATCGGTGCGCCTGGCACGGCCGACTAACGGTCCCGCGCTGCCGTTCTTCGAAGCCTATTTTTCGAACTTCATAGAGGGAACCGAATTCGCGGTTGACGAAGCGGAGGATATTGTTTTCCGGGGTCTGATTCCAAAATCCCGCCCGGAAGACGCCCACGATGTACTGGGTACCTGGAGAGTCGTTTCTGACGAGAGCGAAATGTCTCGCGTCGCCCGAAGCTTCGAGCAACTGGCGGAACTTCTAAAAAGCCGTCATGCCGCCATTATGGGAGGGCGTCCGGATAAGCGACCGGGTCAATTTAAGACCGAACCGAATCGTGCCGGTTCGACTCTGTTTGTCGCTCCTGAACTCCTGCAAGGCACCCTCGACAAGGGCTTTGAAATCTATCGAGGCCTCACGAGCCCGCTGCACCGGGCGATCTTCATGATGTTTCTGATTTCTGAAGTTCACCCCTTCGCTGATGGTAATGGGCGCGTCGCCCGCATCATGATGAATGCCGAACTCGTGGCCGCGGGAGAAAGCCGGATCATTATTCCCACTGTCTACCGCAACAATTATCTGATGGCTTTGAAGGCGCTATCGCAGAACAAGCTCACCGGAGCTCTGGTGCGCGTGATCGACTTCGCGCAGCGTTATACGGCAGCGATTGATTTCCACGAGTTGCACGCCGCGCGCGTGATTCTGGAACAAACGCATGCATTCGCGGACCCGAATGAAGCCGAAGCGGCGGGGATTCGCCTCGTCCTTCCGGCGCCGGAGCTTCTCGCGTAAAGCTCGACGGTGCGCTTTTGGTGTATTCCGCTTTCTCGCCTCAGAAAGCGTTCGAAGGTTCTTTTCCGGGCTGCTACTATCACGGAAGGAGTCTGGCTATGACTACATTAGTTATCGAGCTTCCAGACGAACAGCAGGCCGCCCTTGTGGCCAAGGCACGGACACAAGGCATCTCAGCCGAGCAGTACGCCCGGCAAGTGCTGGAACATGATCTCGAGGCGGCCGGACCACGCCGCCGCCACATCTCCGAAGTGATCGCGGAGAACATGCGCGACGTTCCCCCTGAAATCCTTGCCGCGATGCCGGCGGACGGCGCCAGCGAGCACGATCACTATATCTACGGGTTGCCCAAGCGAAACCCGTGAAGGCGGTTTTCGCCGATACCTTCTACTGGATTGCGCTCACGCTTCCGGGAGACGCGGCTTATAGACGCGCGCATCCAGTCACGGACGATGTTGTCACGACCGAAGAAGTGCTCACCAAGTACCTCACGTTCTTTTGTGCCGCACCGGAATATCCGCGCCGGCGGGCGGCAACCAACGTGGGGTCCATGCTCACCGACACGTCCGTCCGCGTCATTCCGCAGACCCACGCGTCTTTTCTGGGCGGCCTTGCGTTGTACCGCAGCCGTCCCGACAAAGGCTACAGTCTGACCGATTGCATCCCCATGGAGACGATGCGAACCGTAGGGCTAACCGAAGCCCTCACCAACGACCGGCACTTCGAGCAGGAAGGATTCCGCGCGCTGTTTCGGGATGAATACATCGTTCCCTGCCGCGGTTGACAAAGAGTAAACGCGCTACCTGATAAACGCGCTCTACCCCTTGGGCTTGATCTCGTAAAGATACACGGTGTGGACCATCCCCATCACCGTCACTTTCTGAACCGACGTCGGAACCCAGCCGCGGATCTGGAAGTCGTGGGACACCACGCGGGCTCCGGGGTGCAGTTTGGCTAGCGAAGGTTTCAGGCGCTCATTCGAGCTGGTGAGCAGATAGAGGGTGACGACGTCGGCGGGGCTTAGATCGACGTGCAGCGCGTTGCCATGAATGATTTGAACCTTATCTTGAAGGCCAAGGCTCTTGACGCGCGCTTCGGTCTTATCGAAGATGTCGCGCGACATCTCAATGCCGACCCCTTTCGCATCGTACTCCTGAGCGGCGGTGATCACAATGCGGCCATCGCCACAGCCCAGGTCGTAAACGACCTCTCCGGGCTTTACTTTCGCGGCCTTCAGCATCATCTCAACGACGGGCTGCGGCGTCGGCATGTCCGGCCCGAGGTTGTTCGGGTTCTTGAACTGCTGGGCGAAGGCAACGGCGCCCAGGAGCGCAAGCGAGGTGATCTGAAGAAGCCGCATGAAATGTGTTGGCACGTAGCCTATCGTGTCGCTACAGGTGAGGTAGACGTTCGGGTCTGTTTTAGCGTTACGATATGTGACATTATATCCGTCCACGCATTCCACAGTTCATGCGGCTGCGAGATGGTGTATTCGTAGCCACGCAGCCGTTTTACCACGTTTCCGATCGCGTCCCGCCAGGGAACTTCGTTGGGCGTCAGATTGTAATTCATGTAAAACACCGGGTAGCTCACGTCTTCACTCAAGCTTTTGACGAGGTCGGAGGGGACGCCGGTTTCCATCATTACCTTGGGGCCGGCGAAAACCACGGCATCCGGATGATCATGGGCCATTTCACTGCTGATGAGCTGCGAGAGGAATTCGCAATCCGAGTGTTTCTGTTCGAGTTGGCTCACATGGACCGTGCCGAGCTTGACGGAGTTGAGGCTTTCGCCGAGTTTCGGGAAGTCGATCTGATCCGCCTGCTCCTGCCGGTAGACAACGCGCTGCTCCTGCATATTGAACGCGACCAGAGTAAATTTCCGGATTCGCGGTTCGCGCGAAATATTGCGCAGGATGGAGACCAAAGCCGCGGTGTCCAAAGGCTGCATCGACGAAGCCAGAAAGCGCTGCGGTGCGAAGTTTACGAGGACTTTGACGTTGAGGCCGACGTTCGGATCGCGCGCAACGGGCGGTTCGGTGCGGAAGGGCTCGGAATCCAGCTCCTCCACGGCAGCCGGCGTCACGGCCAGCTTGACGGCGCGTTCTTTGTTCGACAACGTGGCGGCGGATGTCCAGTAATCGCTGCAAACGCGCTCAGCGCGATCGCGCATCAGCCAGTCGACCTGGTACTTTCCTTCACCCACGACAAAACTGCCGCTAAGCAGCGCGTCGCCGGACGCTTTCGGATCGATCTTCGGAACGCCGATGCGCTGCGTCAGATACACGGGATCGTCCGGATGCGATTCGGGAGTCACACGAAAGACCATCGTCAGCAAGTCTTCGCCGCCGTTCAAATCTTTCATGGGAATGGAAACGTCGTAGCCGACGTGGAATTTGAGATCGAACCCGAGTTCCGGTTTTCCGGGGGTTACGGTACAGGGGAGATCCTTTCGGCGTTCCTTAGCATCTAAGATGGTGCTGTCACCGGAAAGCAGGTTCACGCGATTGGTGAAGCCAGAACTATGAACAACGGACTGAGCATGGACATGACTCGCCAAAACCAGGACGGCGAGCGGCATCGCGCGGCATTTCCCGCACCCTACCTGACCCCCAACGACTTTGAACATTTCCCCGGTCCCCATTCGCCCATGTACTTCAGGCTTGTACCAGTCACGTTACCCGACCCGCGCTCCGGATGCAAGCCTCCTACATTGGGTGTTTGTTTGCTAACGAACTTCTACAGCGTTTCAACAAGGATTTTTCAGTCACGGTGACGAATGAGTGATCTTTCAAATTCGATAGTGAACGGCGAGGGGCGGCTGCGAGCGGAACTCGAAGCCTCACGGGCTGAAACAGACCGGCTCTTCAAACTGGTCAGCGACGAAGATATTTACTATCGACCGCTGCCGCAGCGGCATCGCCTGATCTTCTATTTGGGCCATGTGGACGCGTTCGATTGGAACCAGGTCGCGCGCTCCGGATTGAATGCGCCGCATGCCGACAAAACGCTCGATACGCTATTTGAGCGCGGAATCGATCCCGAGCCGGGGCAGCTGCCTGCCGATCAGCCGGCGGACTGGCCGTCTCTCGACCAGACGCAGAAGTATGTCGCGAGAGTGCGCGAGAGAATCGACGGGCTTTGGGATGAGGCTCCCGCAGAGCTGCGGCAGACGGCGGTGGAACATCGGTGGATGCATGCCGAGACGCTGGCCTATCAGCTGCATAACATCGGGCACGAGCGGAAGCGGAAACCGGCAGGGTTGATAGAACCGGAATCTCGCCCCGTCCTCGTGGATCAGCGCTTGATCTCGATTCCGGCCGGCCGCGCAACGCTGGGACGAAATCGGGAGCAGGGATTTGGATGGGACAACGAGTTCAATGAGATGGCGGTGGATGTTCCGGCCTTCGAGATTTCGCGCTTCAAAGTGACGAATGGCGAATATCTGCCATTCGTTCAGGACGGCCGGCCGGCGCCGCACTTCTGGGAGCAGCGCGACGGAGAGTGGTTCTACCGGGGGATGTTCGAATCGGTCCCGCTTCCGCTGGATGCGCCCGTGTATGTGACGCAACAGCAAGCGCTGGAATTCGCGCGGTGGCGGGGCGCCGGCTTGCCGACCGAGGGACAGTATCATCGGGCGGCTTACGGTACGCCGGAAGGTGATGAGCGGGAATATCCGTGGGGGAGCGATTCCGGACATCCGGCCGTCAATGGCAATTTCGATTTCCAGATGTGGGACCCGGTGTCGGTGACGGAGTTTGCGGGCGGCCGCAGTGCGTTCGGCGTGGCCCAGCTGATGGGCAACGGGTGGGAGTGGACACAGACGCCGTTCGGTCCGTTCCCTGGTTTC
>NZ_CAJCHS010000128.1 GCF_903970205.1 Nevskia soli
AACGCGTCGTCGCCGTTACCGCTGGCCCTGGGTATACGCTACGAGTGTTTTTCGCCGATGGCATGAGCGGGATTGTAGACTTGTCGGCTAGGCTTTTCGGTCCCGTGTTTGAACCGCTACTCGATCCCGCGTTCTTCTCACAAGTGAGCGTGGACGAGTATGGGGCGGTTTGCTGGCCGAACGGGGCTGACCTCGCGCCCGACGGTTTGTACCGGTGCATCGTCCAGCCAACAAGCGGACTTACATAGATATCGGCACAAGACGTGCTGCTTTGGTGGCGTGCGGACTGCCACCCTCCTCGTAATAACCTTCACGGTCCTGTCCACCTCCTGTTCTCACGCGACGAACGGAGCGGCGACTAGCAATGCTTCCTCGAACCAGAGCGCGCAAGCGAGCGCTCGAACCAAGACCGGTTCCGGCGCAGCCGCAAACTCGGCGAACGGAGAGTCGAACGGCGCGGTGGTTCCCGATCCCCACGCATCCCGGAGTCCGAACGTCGGCCGCGAAGCCGGTGTGGGTGACGATCCGGCAAATCTGGAAGTAGCCGATCCCAAAGAGAACGGCGGCGACAGCGGAAAACCCGGCCCGGCGCAGAAACCCTAACGCGTGCCGCTAAACTGGGAGTCATACCATGATTGAGAACGACATCCCAGAAGGGCTAACCTTCGACGACGTCCTCCTCGTCCCCGCTAGCAGCGAAGTTCTGCCATCCGAGGTCGATACCCGCACCCGGCTTACGCGCAAGATTGACCTGAATATCCCGATCGTCAGCGCCGCGATGGACACCGTGACTGAGTCGCATCTCGCCATCGCGCTCGCGCAGCAGGGCGGGATCGGCTTCATCCACCGCAACATGCCGGTGGACCGGCAGGCCGAAGAAGTGGACCGTGTAAAACGCAGCGAAAGCGGCATGATCGTTGACCCCGTCACGATCGAGCCCGAAATGCCCATAGCGGAAGCGCTGCGCCTGATGGAACGCTATCGGATATCCGGCGTGCCTGTCACCAAAGGAAGCAAGCTGGTCGGCATCCTGACGAACCGCGACCTTCGTTTCGAGACGCGAACCGATGTCCCGGTTTCGGATGTGATGACGAAAGACAATTTGATTACGGTTCCGGTGGGCACGACGCTCGAAGAGGCGGAGGCGATCTTACATCGTTACCGCGTCGAGAAGCTTCTGGTAGTGGATGATTCTTACTGTTTGAAGGGGTTAATCACGGTCAAGGATATTCAGAAGAAGCTGAAGTATCCACTGGCCGCGAAAGATGAGCAGGGACGCTTGCGAGTTGGCGCGGCGATCGGCGCAACGGGTGACTATCTGGACCGCGCCCAAGAGTTGGTTAAGCGCAAAGTAGACGTGATCGCGATCGATACGGCGCATGGACATAGCGCGCGGGTGCTTGAAGCCGTGCGGACTCTTCGCCGCGCGCTGCCCGATACGCAACTCGTCGTTGGTAACGTCGCGACTTACGAAGGCGCCTGCGCGCTTGTGTCGCTGGGAGTAGACGGCGTGAAGGTCGGAATCGGTCCGGGTTCGATTTGCACGACGCGTGTAGTCTCGGGGGCGGGTGTGCCGCAGTTAACGGCGATTTCCGAGTGTAGCCGCGCGGCGCGCAATGCGGATGTCCCAATTATCGGCGATGGCGGGATCAAGTTCTCCGGTGATATTACAAAGGCGATCGCGGCCGGCGCCGATACGGTGATGATCGGTAGTCTGCTGGCCGGGACTGACGAGAGTCCGGGCGAGACAATCTTGTATCAGGGGCGTACCTTCAAGACGTACCGCGGAATGGGTTCGCTCGGCGCCATGGGCAGGGGCGGACGCGACCGGTATTCGCAGGAGAACTCGCAGAAGCTGGTGCCGGAGGGTATCGAGGGGCGCGTGGCATCCAAGGGTCCGTGCGCGGATTTTGTGTTCCAATTAGTTGGCGGACTTAAGGCCGGCATGGGTTATTGCGGCACGGGTGATATCCGGTCTCTGCAGCGGAATGCCCGGTTCCTGCGCGTCTCGCCGGCGGGCTTGCGCGAGAGTCACGTACACGACGTGATCGTCACTAAAGAAGCGCCGAACTATCGCGTTGAATAGCGCGATTCATTTGGGCGGTCTGGATCTAATCGAGCTCGCGCTTGCGTTCGTTCTGATTGGATTTGCATTTTTCTGGCGCTCCCATCTGTATCCGGCATTGACGGCGCTGGCGGCGAGGCCGAGGATTTGTGCGGTAGTTGTCGGCGGCCTTCCGGTGGTATTGCGTCTTGCGCTGATTCCTAACCACCCGATCCCGACGCCGCAGGTGGCCGACGACTTTAGTTACTTGCTACTTGCTGACACGCTACGACACTTTCGTCTGGCTAACCCGGCGCATCCGCTTTCGCAATTCTTCGCGACTTTGTTCGTGCTGCAGCAACCGACTTACAGCTCGATCTTTTCACCGGGGCAGGGGATTGTACTCGCGGCCGGATGGAACCTGTTGGGGAATCCGTGGGCCGGCGTCGTGGCTTCGGTCGCGGCTATGTGCGCCGGATGTTACTGGATGCTGCGCGGGTGGACGACACCGGTATGTTCGTTAGTCGGCGGACTTTTCGCGGCACTTACATTCGGCGCATTGAATCAGTGGATGAATAGCTACTGGGGCGGAGCGGTCTCGGGTTTCGCGGGTTGTTTGGTGTTCGGGGCGCTGCCGCGCTTTCGGGATACCGGCCGCCCTGTCTACAGCGCGGTAATAGGACTGGGGATTGCGATCCAATCCCTGACGCGCCCGTTCGAAACCGTTCTCCTCGTGGTCGTCGTAGCGATTTACTTTGGGCTGGAGATTCGCCGCAGGCCTGGCTTGCGCGTTGTACTCAGCGCACTCGCTCCAGTAACCGCAGCCCTTGCATTCATGGGTTTCTACAACCATGCAGTAACTGGAAGCTGGACGACTTTGCCCTACGAGGTGAGTC
Organism: Nevskia soli; assembly: GCF_903970205.1. Taxonomy (GTDB): domain Bacteria; phylum Acidobacteriota; class Terriglobia; order Bryobacterales; family Bryobacteraceae; genus Bog-113. Next base: position 2,941 of record NZ_CAJCHS010000128.1, read on the forward strand.
GCTATCAGTATGGTGTTCCTACCTCGTTTACGTTTCAGCCGAACCCGGTACCGCATCGGGATCTAACACCCGAGGAGGAACTCGACTACAAAATTCAAGTTCAGCTGCATGGTGCCGGGAGCGACACTCCCGCACGCTTCTTCGGACGTTTGTGGCAGCGGCTGCCGATTTACTGCTTCTTCTTTGTGCCGCCGCTGTTAATTGCGGTGGTTGCTTATCTCTGGACCTTGCGCCGCCGTGACTCGTTGTTTCTCGCGATAACTGTGTGTATCTTCGCGACCGGGACTAACTTTTATCCGTACTTCTACTCGCACTATATTGCTGCCCTGACGTGCGTGTTCGTACTGATCTCGATGATTGGTTTGGCGCGTCTGGGCAGAGTAGGAGTTCTAGTGGGTTATGTCTGCGCGTTTCACTTCATGTTTTGGTATGGTGTTCACTTACTCGACGCGGCCGGTCTGGCGCAAGCAGTCGAGCGGTTTGAAACTGGGGACAACATCAACGAGCCTGATCCGCAGGGCCGCGTCACGGTTCGAAGCGCGCTTGATCGCGTGCCGGGGAAACAGTTGGTCTTTGTGCGGTATGGGGCGATGCATACCTTCGAAGAATGGGTTTGCAACGGAGCGGAGATTGATAATCAGCGGGTGATATGGGCGCGCGACCTTGGGGAGGAGAATCAGCGGCTCATTGCTTATTACCCTGGGAGAACATTATGGCTACTTCAACCCGATAGACACCCGCCGCAGCTAAGTGCTTATAGGGAGGGCCCTGAGCCGATCATTATGGAGCAAGTGCCATGAAATGCGTCATTATCCTGCTGTGGTATTCGGCGTTTGTTTTCGCGGCTGATACCGGGACCGATATCTATCGCGCCAACTGTGCGTTCTGCCACGGGCTTGAAGGCCGCGGCGGGCGCGGACCCAGCCTTGTTTCGGCGCATGTTCAGCAGGAGACGTCGGATGACGCGTTGAAGACGATCATTCACGGCGGCATCTCCGGAACAGGTATGCCGGCGTTTGATTTGGAGCCGCAGGATCTGGATGCACTCGTTCACGCGATTCGTCATCTTGGCGGTCAAGGCAGCGCGGGGGCTGCGGTTCGTGGGGATGCGGCGCACGGGCAACGGGTGTTCGCGAAAAATGGTTGCGCGAGTTGCCATCGCGTCGGAGATCAGGGCAGTGTGTTCGGGCCGGATCTGTCGCGAATCGGAGCGGCGCGATCGGCTGAGTATCTCCGCGAGTCCATCGTGAACCCATCGGCCGATATCGCTCCGGATTATGCGGGCGTTACCGTCGAGACCAGGGATGGGCGTAAAGTGACCGGGGTTCGCGTGAGTGAAGATACGTTTACGGTTGAGTTGCGGCTTCCGGATCAGACGTATCAAGGCTTTGAAAAGAGCACGGTTCGTGCCGTCACGGACTTAGGTAAGTCGCTAATGCCGGCTTACTCGCTGAGTTCGGCCGACCTTGACGACTTAGTGGCGTACCTGGCGTCTCTGCGCGCGTCGAGTAACGGGCAGGTGGTGCTTCGCGAGAAGGGTATCCAGTGAAGCTGCTGCTTGCTCTGCTGCTGGTGGCACAAGTATCCACTGATTGGCTAACTCATGCGCTCGACCATCCACAGGACTGGATGACTTACTGGGGCGACTACTCGGCCGTCCGGTACCGCAAGTTGAATCAGATCAACACAACCAATATCGCGCAGTTGCGAGTGGACTGGATGTATCAGACGGGCAAAGCCGGCGGCGGATGGGAGACGATGCCGCTGGTAGCCAACGGAATCATGTATATTACCGGGCCGGACGGTACCGCGATCGCACTCGATGCCGCTAACGGGCATCCGCTCTGGAAGTACGAGCATAACTTCCCGACAGGACATAACACGGGGCAGGCGAATCGGGGCCTCGGGATTCTCGGCGACCGGCTGTTCATGGTCACTCCGGACGCGAATGTGGTCGCTTTGGACACGAAAACCGGACGTCTGCTGTGGCAGTCTGAGATGGCGCCGTTTATCCCGGGCGCGCGTTACGCAACGCTTGCGCCGTTGATCGTGAAGAACAAGGTAGTCGTTGGGATCTCGGGCGGGGAGCATGGCGTGCGCGGCTTTATCGACGCCTACGACGCGGACACCGGGAAGCGCGCCTGGCGATTCTATACGGTTCCCTTGGCTGGTGAACCCGGCGGGGACACATGGCCGGCCAATGGGCATCGCGGCGGCGCTCCGACCTGGATGACCGGCACCTACGATCCGCTGCTTCAGACCATTTACTGGGGTACAGGCAATCCCGGACCCGATCTCTATGGCGATGTGCGCAAGGGTGACAATCTATTCTCGTGCTCGCTGCTGGCGCTCGATCCGGATACCGGGAAGTTGAAGTGGTACTTCCAATTCAGCCCGCACGACACGCACGACTGGGATGCGGCTGAGACTCCGATGCTGCTCGATCTCCCCTGGAAGGGTAAGTTGCGGAAGGTAGTCGTACAAGCGAATCGGAACGCGTTCTTCTATATGCTGGACCGCGAGACCGGTGAGTTTCTCGAAGGGTATCCTTATGGCCGGCAAACGTGGGCGAAGGGTCTCGACGCAGAGGGTCGTCCGATCCTGATGCCTCATTCGGAACCTAGTCCGGAAGGCGCTCGCGTATGTCCGGGATTAGCGGGCGGCACGAACTGGATGGCGCCGTCGTTCAGTCCGGAGACAGGGTTGTTCTACTTCACGCTTCGTGAGCAATGCGATCAGTTCTTCTCCTCGCCGCCGGTGTATACGGAAGGCAAGGCTTATTGGGGAACCTTTCCGAGGCAAGTAACCGACGAGCCGGAGTACGGGTTGTTGAAGGCGATGGATCCTATCACGGGCAAGATAGCTTGGCAATTTCGTTTCTTCCATGCTCCTTGGGCCGGGACGCTAGCGACATCCGGAGGACTGGTATTTTCGGGCGACGAGGATGGGTATCTGCTTGCGTTTGACGCGCGCGACGGGAAACTGCTTTGGAAGATCTATACCGGCGCGGAGATCCGTAACTCGCCAATGACTTACATGGCCGGAGGGCGGCAGTTTGTCGCGATTCCGTCCGGCGCGGCGCTGCTGGCGTTCGCCTTGCCGCAGTAGTTATACTCAATCCCGTATGCTTACGCGACGTGACTTTCATCGGGCTGCAGTCGGTTCGCTTGCGGCGCTCCCCGCCCTTGCTCAGAAAGGGGAGCCGGTTATGCCGGCCGAGATCGCGCCCGCTGCGGTGGTGATCGGGGTTCAGACTTATAGCTTCCGGGATCGGTCGCTGGAGGACGCGATCAAGGCGATGAACAGCATCGGACTCCGCGAATGCGAGCTGTTCCAGGGGCACATCGAACCGAAACTGCATGGGGCGGAGTTGATGAAATGGCGTGAAACCGCGTCCCTGGGACCGCTCCGCGAGGTCCGCGTCAAACTCGACGCGGCGGGCGTCGAGCTCTATGCGTTCAACTACAGTTTCCGCCCGGATTGGACGGATCGCGCGATCGAACACGGATTTGAGATGGCGAAGGCGCTCGGCACGGATAAGATCACGGCGTCGTCTACAGTTCCGACGGTCGATCGCATCGATAAGTACGCGAGGCAGTATCAGATCTATGTTGGTATGCACGGGCACTCGAACCCGGCGGCGGGCGAGTTTGCGTCGCCGGAAAGTTTTGCCGCAGCGATGCAGGGACATTCGAAGTACATTTGCGTCAATCTGGATATCGGACACTTCACCGCCGCGGGTTACGACGCAGTCGATTACTTGAAGCAGCATCACGATCGCATACTTACCCTGCACCTGAAGGACCGTAAGAAGAACGACGGTGACAATGTGCCGTTCGGAGAAGGCGACACTCCGATCCGGCAGGTGTTACTTACTTTGAAACAGAAGGGGTGGAGTATTCCGGCGAACATCGAGTACGAATATAAGGGCGCCGATACCGTGGCTGAAGTGCGGCGTTGTTATGAGTACTGCCGCAAGATCGTCGATTAATGGCCCAGTATGATGCCTTTGCGGAGTTCTACAACCGCGACTGGGGTGTTGAGTATCATGCGCAGCTCGAGGGCGTGCTGGATCGTTTGCTGCTGCCGCACTTGTCATTAGGCGATTCGATCCTGGATGTGGGCTGCGGTTCGGGGCAGGTTGCGGCGCGCCTATCCTCGCGCGGGTTCCGAGTCACGGGCGTGGATGAATCGGAGGCGATGTTGAGTCTTGCCCGAGTGAATGCGCCCGGTTCTACTTTCATCGAAGGTGACGCTCGGACGTTCACGTTAGAGCCTCCGGCCGTCGGCTCGATTGCGACGTTCGAAACTCTAAACCATATACTCGACCCGGTTGACTTAGAAAGCGCGCTGATTGCGATGGCGGAGTCGACTAGCCGGATCTCCGTCTTCGACCTATTGGCGGAAGTCGCTTATAACGTCTTCTGGAACGGCACCGGAACGGTTGAGCAGGGTGGAGAAGTGTGCGAATTCGAGTCTCACTTCGATGTAGAGTCACGCATCGCGCGCTGCCGTGTATCGGTCGGAGGGCGCGCGACGACGATCACGGAGCGATGTTACGACTTCCACTTCGTCGACTGGGTGTTGCGCGATCAGATCGGTTACAAGCACGTCCACCGCTTCGATGGGATGCGCGAGCTTGGGATGCGCGGGGATATCGCGGTGGGCCGGGTCTTCTATCAGTGCTTGAAGTAATCGAGGCGTCGACAGAGGCAGTACGGATACCTAAACGCGCAACCCGCAACTACCCGCTCCATCGTTCCTCGAGGTGCTGGAAACGCGCGCGCATGTCTTCACGCAGGTCGCTGATCCGATGGGAGAGCAGCGTGAAACCTAGAAGGTTGAAAAGTATCGGTACTCCGATCGCCAAATACAGCTGTAGGGCGGTCATGGGCGCTCACGCCAGAGATGGGTCGATCTTTTCCGGATTAATCCCCAAATCCGTAATCGCTTGCGCGGCTTTCTTGGCGTCGAACTTGCCGTCTTGCGCGAGCTTCGATAACGCAGCGGCCGCGATGGAAACGGCGTTGATTTCGAAGTGCTGGCGGAGATAAGTTCGGTTCTCGCTGCGTCCGAAGCCGTCGGTTCCGAGCGAGACCAGACGTCCCGGCAGCCACGGCGCAAGTTGATCGGGAACCATCTTCATGTAGTCTGTCGCGGCGATGATCGGACCCTCAGTTCCTTTGAGCGCATTTACCAGGTACGAGGTCTTCGGTTCGTCGGCCGGATGCAGCCGGTTCCAGCGATCCGCTCTTAGAGCGTCGCGGCGCAGTTCGTTGTAACTCGTCACGCTCCAAACATCCGCGGACACGCCGTACTTCTCCGTCAGAATCGCCTGCGCCTTTACAGCTTCGTTCAGGATGGGGCCGCTGCCGAACAGCTGCACCCTAATTTTCGGCTTCTTGTCTTCAGAAGCTTTGAACTTATAGATCCCGCGCAGGATACCCTCGCTGGAACCTTCGGGCATTCCGGGCTGGGGGTAGTTCTCGTTATAGAGCGTGATGTAGTAGAACAGATTCTCCTGCTCCTGATACATACGCCGGATACCGTCCTGCACAATCACCGCGACTTCGTACGCATACGCCGGATCGTAAGTCGCCAGCGTCGGGACCGTGCTGGCGAGAATCGGGCTGTGACCGTCCTGATGCTGCAGTCCCTCGCCCGAGAGCGTGGTGCGTCCGGCGGTGCCGCCCATCAGGAAGCCTTTGCCGCGGGAATCGGCGAACGCCCAGATCAGGTCGCCGACCCGCTGGAATCCGAACATCGAGTAATAGATGAAGAACGGAATCATCTCGACGCCGTAGTTCGAGTAAGAGGTCCCGGCGGCGGTAAATGAAGCCATGGAACCGGCTTCGGTTATGCCTTCTTCGAGTATCTGGCCGTCCTGGGATTCCTTGTAATAAAGCATAATGTCGGAATCGTGCGGCTTATAGAGCTGGCCGGCGCTGGCGTAAATCCCGAACTGCCGGAACATAGCTTCCATACCGAAGGTGCGGGCTTCATCGGGGATGATGGGGACGATGCGCTTACCAATCACATCGTGCTTCATCAAGCGGGTAAGAAGCTTGACGAAGGCCATGGTGGTGGAAGGGTCCGGCCCGTGGGAACCTTCGAGCATTTCTTTCAAGTAATCGAGCGGGGGCGCGTTGAACTGCGACGGCGCCACTTTGCGAATCGGCATATAGCCCCCGAGCACGCGGCGGCGTTCGTGCATGTAGGCCATTTCCGGGCTGGAATCCGGCGGACGGTAGAATGCGCCGTTGTGGGCGGCTTCGTCGGGGATGGGAATTTCGAAGCGCGCGCGGAAGTACTCCATCTTCTTCTCGTCCAACTTCTTCTGTTGGTGAGTGGGGTTGCGGCCTTCGAAATCGGCGATGCCGTAACCTTTAACCGTCTTAGCGAGAACGATACTTGGACCGCCTTTGTGATCGGTCGCGGCTTTGAAGGCATTATAGATCTTATGCGGGTCGTGGCCGCCGCGGCGGAGGCGTCCGATTTCTTCATCGGACATATTCTCCACTAACTTCAATAACTCGGGGTACTTACCAAAGAAGAACTCACGCACATAGGCGCCGCCCTTAGCTTTGAACGCCTGGTATTCGCCATCGACAGCTTCATTCATGCGCTTGATGAGTAAGCCGGAGGTATCGGCTTGCAGGAGCGGATCCCAATCCTCGCTCCAGAGGCACTTGATCACGTTCCATCCCGCGCCGCGGAAGGCGGCTTCGAGTTCCTGCACGATTTTGCCGTTGCCGCGCACCGGTCCATCGAGGCGCTGGAGGTTGCAGTTAACGACGAAGATGAGGTTGTCGAGGCGCTCGCGAGAGCCCAGCGTAATGGAACCGAGCGATTCGGGTTCATCCGTCTCGCCGTCACCCAAGAACGCCCAGACTTTGCGCGGGGTCTTCTCGATGAGCCCGCGATTTTCCATATAGCGCATGAAGCGCGCCTGATAGATCGAGTTAATCGGCGCGAGTCCCATGGATACCGTGGGGAAGTTCCAGAAGTCGGGCATCAACCACGGATGCGGATAGGACGAGAGTCCGGGAGTCTCGCGGAGCTCGTGGCGGAAGTTTTCCAGGTGGTCGTAAGTGAGGCGGCCTTCGAGGAACGCGCGCGCATAGACGCCCGGGGAGGCGTGACCCTGGAAGTAGACAAAGTCGCCCGGGTTGTTTCCGTAGCTGGCGTGGAAGAAGTGATTGAATCCGACTTCAAGCAGCGCGGCGAGAGAAGCATAAGTCGAGATATGCCCGCCGATACCTTCGTCGAATTTGTTCTGGTGCGAGACCATGGCCATCGCGTTCCAGCGGGTCAGGCTTTTGATACGGCGTTCGAGCGCGCGGTCGCCGGGGTAGGGAACTTCGGAATCAACGGGGATGGTGTTTATATACGGCGTGTTGAGCTGAACGGGGATATCGACGCCGTTCTCGCGGGCGCGTTCGGTGAGGCGCTCCATGAGGAACTTGGCGCGGTCGGGTCCGACCTGATCGACAATCTGGTCGAAAGCCTCCAGCCATTCATGCGTCTCGCGGGGGTCGAGGTCGATCGGGCGCTCAGTTATGTTTTGGTGCATGGATTCTTCCAGTATAGGAAACGTGCGATAGGAGACGGGATGCGGATAGACTGATTGGGTTGACCCCTCAACCGGAGCAAGCGCCGGCAGCGCCTTCCATCGCGATCGTTGTCGTTACGAAGAACCAGCGAACCGCGCTTGAGCGCGCACTCGAAGCTGCGGGAAGCAAGCATCAGGTGATCGTGGTCGATAGCGGGAGCGGCGACGGCGTCGGACTCGATCCGCGTTTCAAGATCACGCGGCTGATCTCGCTGCCTCGGCATTTTGGGTTAACGCGGGCGCTGAATATCGGGATCCGCGCGGCTGAAGCGGCGGAGTATGTGCTGCTGCTGTCGCCGGAGGTCGAGCTAAAGCAGGCCGATATCGTCGTCCTCGCCGCGACGCTTGAGAACGAGCCGTCGACCGGCGCGGTGGCTCCGCTGCTGGCTGATGCGACGGGTACGGCGATTCCGCAGGTTGGCGATTTGCCGTCGAAGGGCGATCCGCAGCCGGCTCTGCGGGCAGCTAAACCGGGCGAGCGGCCTCCGTTCACGCGCGGAGACGCAATCCTGTTTCGCTCGTTTTTTTTGCGGGCGCTGCGACAGATTGATGAACGCTACGGGGATTACGGCAGCGCGGCTGAACTTTGCCAGCAAGTGCGCCGCGCGAACAAGACGATTCTGATTCATCCCGCGGTAACCGCGCGCGCCGCGTTTACGCCGTCGCCCGAGACGCCCGCGCGCGCCGCCGACCGCGAGATCGGGACTGCGCGTTTTCTATCGAAGCATAAGGGTGCGGTTGCGGGCTGGAGTTATCTGATCGGGCGCATGTTTGCCGCGCTGTTTTCATTGCAATTGCGGAAGTTTCTTCTTTTGGTGCAGTTGAAGAAGATCGACGGGACCTAAGTGTGCTGGAGAGCTAATGATTACTCAATCAACGATCGATTATGCGGAGGCGCGGCTTGCGCTGGACGCGATCTGTGCCGAGATCCTGAAGCGCGGCAAAGCAGGGGTGATCGCGGTCTGCGACAGCCACGGGGACCTGATTGCATTTGCGCGCCTGGACGGAGCTCCGCTTTCGTCGATCACGATCGCGATCAATAAGGCGTATAGCGCAGCTCGCGAGAGAAAGCCAACCAAAGATATTGGAGCGGCGGCTCGAAATCCGGAGAAAGGTTTCGACATCGGGTACTTCGGCGATCCCAAGTTTACGGGCTGGGGAGGCGGCGTTCCGATCTGGAAGGATGGACGCGTTGCCGGCGCTATTGCGGTGAGCGGATTACCGCAAACCGAGGATATTGAGCTTGCCGAAATGGGCGCTGGACTGATTGCGGGCTGAGAGCCCGTGGTGTACCGCTCCGTCACCGTCACGGCTCTGCAATGTCCTAGCAGCCCGTGGTGAAACCCGCTTCCTCACGGTCGCGGCTCTGTAACTGATTGATCCTACAGAGCCGCGCGCGTGAGCAACCGGTGTTTTCGATTAGAGACTCCCGATTTCTCAAAACCTAAACTCTCCTTGACAGCTTAGGAAAGCCGTGGTACGCTCCTAATCAGCTTAGGAGTGATTCATGTCCGGCCAGGCTCAGCTACTTCC
>NZ_CAJCHS010000129.1 GCF_903970205.1 Nevskia soli
CGGGAGAGCCTCGATGCGGATGCGCCGGCCGGCGGCTTCCACGCAGTCCAACGTGCTCTCAACTCCCAGCAGCCTCCGCAGCGAACGCCGGAAATGTTGTAAGTAGGAGTGCGTGTGAAATGCAACCAGGTCCGCGCCTAACAGGCCGCGCAATAGCATCTCTCCGCGCGGCAACACCGCGAAGATATCGGAAGAAGGAAACGGAATGTGCAGAAAGAATCCAATAGCCGCGTCGGGGAGACGCCTTCGCAGCATGCGCGGCAGCAGCATCAGATGGTAGTCATGTACCCAGATCCGATCGCCTTCCCGGTACTGTTCCACAATTGCGTCACAGAACCGCTCGTTGCCGTCGTGATAACTGCTCCAGTTCTCCGGGACGAACTTCGCGCGCGAGATGAAACTGTGGAACAACGGCCAGACTGCCTGGTTGGCGTAGCCCTCATAAAAGCGCAGTCCGTGCTCGGGCGCGAGCCGCACCGGGATGGCACGCTGCTCTTCACGCAGCTTACTTAGTATGTCGTCGGGTACTTGCTCCCGCGCGCCGCTCCAACCAATCCAGGCGCCGCCGGTGCGCTTCAGGATCGGATCCATCGCGGTCGCGAGTCCGCCCGCGCTGCGGCTCGTGATCCACTCGCCGCCGGCGTGCGATAACGAGACGGGTAAACGATTGGATATTACGAGGAGTCTTTTGAAGTCGGCCACTTGGTTAAGTCTCGCGCAACCCGTGGACCCTCGTCACCGTTCGCACTACGCCGCCCCAAATGATGAAAGCACTTACCTGGCATGGGCGCATGCTGCGACACATCGAATCCCAACGCGGAGATCGCTAAGAAGGCGATGGGGCACTCGCCTGCCGGACTCTTCGGTTACTCGCACGTGCTCGGCGGGTTTGCCGGCGGACAGGCGCAATACCTTCGTGTTCCATTTGCCGATGTCGGACCTATCAAGATCCCCGACGGACTAAGCGATGAACAAGTCTTATTCCCTTCCGATATCGTCCCGACCGGCTATATGGCGGCCGAGAATGCCGAAATCGAGAAAGGCGATACGGTCGCGGTTTGGGGCTGCGGGCCAGTCGGTCAGTTTGCGATTGGTAGCGCGTGGATGTTCGGCGCCGTACGCGTGATTGCGATCGACGGCGTCCCCGACCGGCCAAACCCATGTCCAGCGCTATCTGGAACCGCTGCTGAACAAGATCCCTGCCGGCGAGATCGATCCTTCGTTTTTGATTACTCACCGCGTCAAGTTAGATGACGCGCCGGCTATGTAGAAGACGTCCCGCGACAAGGAAGACGGCTGCATCAAGGTCGTTTTAAAGCCGCAGATGAATTAGCCCGCGGAGGCGCCGCTTGCAGCCGCGGGTTGCGCTGTTGCCACCGCGTAGATCGCAGCCACAAGATCATCGTCAACAATCCCGGTCACGGACAGTCCCTGGTCCTGTTGAAAGTCGTTGACCGCCGCCGTTGTCCGGGACCCCATCAACCCGTCCACTCCGCCTGGATGATAGCCGGCGAACGTGAGATAAAGTTGGGCGGCGCGCACATCAAGGTCAGGCAGCGCTCCCACGCTATACTTCCCGTACTCACCACGAAGCTTGCTGTCGTATGAGTTTTTCGCATAGCTAGGCCCGTTGTACTTAGAGGCGAACGACGTCCAGTCATGCACCTGTAAATAGTTATCGAGCTTGTTGTGGAGAATGAACTGGCAGACCGTCGCGAGTTGTGCATCTTCGGAATCGACCATCGCCGCCACCATATCGTCCACGGACCCGAACCCGCTCGACGCGTAGTTCTCGCCCATCACCTGCCCGAGCCCCCACGAGGTGCTCTTCAAGGCGCTTTCGCGGTCCAGCGCGACGGCGCGGGCGAGCCGGTCATACTGCGGCGCTCCGCTCGGCCCGTACCCGCCGGGCGTCGGGTCGCTGATATCGCCGTCGTCGTACTGGCCGCCGGTCAGTCGTGAAAAGATATGACGCTCGTAAAGGATCTGAGGACGGCGATCGGGCAGCATCCCGCAGCCGGACGTCTCGACCGCAACCAAGGCCCATATCTCCGGAGCTTTGACGCCGAGGCTCTGCGCCGCGGCCGCCAGCCCCGCGCTGCTCAAGGCCTGCGATTTTCCTACGTATTCCATTGGAACCCTCCTTTAAAGGGGTTGTCGAAATAATACAGCTTCCGGAAAACGATATCCAGCATCATTAAACATCGAACCCGCTACTTAATCGCGGAAGCGGTTCCGCGAGCAACTGAAAAGCGGCCGAATTTTTTTCTGCGTGACCGAACCCAAAGCTATGAATTTTCGATTACAATCAACCCTGAGCCCCGTTGCTCGCCTTACAATGGGCAAAAAGATAGCGCGCCTTTTAACGGCTGCCTGAATCTCTCGCTTCAGGATCTTTATCGACTTCGGGGATCACAACATGACAATCATCGGGCGCCGCTGCGCGCTTTGTTTACTGGTTATAGCTGTGTGGTTTATGGGAGCGCCTGCGTGGGCGCAGTCAACTTTAGGGGCAATTACGGGCACGGTGAAAGATCCGAGCGGCGCGGTGCTGCCGGATGTGACCGTGCGCGCCCGCAACGTGGCGACGAACCTTGAAGCCCCCGCGTTAACCGATTCCCATGGCTCCTACTCCGTATCGAACATCCCGGGCGGCACTTACTCGATTGAGTTTGCCAAGACCGGATTCGAGAAGGAGAGACACGATCAGATCCTGGTGGAAGCGAATCGCACCACTACGGTCGATACCACCATGCAAATCGGCGCCGTGACCAACACGGTCGAGGTGAGCGGCACGCCGCTGATGAATCAGGTGGACACCACAACCGGATATATCGTAGATGCGCTCACCATTCAGCAGACACCGCTCGGGACGGGAAGCTTTACCCAGTTAGCGATCTTGAGCCCCGGCGTTCACGCCGACTTTCTCGGCGGCGCGGGCAGTAACTCGGGACTGGGCAACCAGGCGATCTTTGCGAACGGCCAGCGCGATACCAGCAACAGCTTCTCGCTGAACGGCGTTAGTACGGATAACTTGTTCAACGGCAATTCCACCAGTCAGGTCGGCGAGAACCGGTTCGTCCTCAACACCGGCGAGAACTTCGGCGCCGGCGGTCAGATCCAGACCAGCACCTCGGTCTACGGCGCCATCGGGCAGGCGCTCCCCACTCCCCCAACCGAGGCGATCCAGGAAATCAGCGTCAACTCCGCCATGTATGACGCCTCTCAGGGTGCGCACAGCGGCGCGCATATCGGAGTGATCACGAAGTCCGGAACCAATGCGTTTCATGGCCAGGTCTACGAGAAGTTTCAGAACAGCGACATGAATGCCGCTCCCTTCTTCTATAACGCTTCTCCGGCATTGACCACTAAGGATCCTTACGAAAATCGTAACCAGTTCGGCGCCACTCTGGGCGGCCCGATCGTCAAGAACAAGCTCTTCTTCTTTCTTTCCTATCAGGGCATCCGGGTCGCCGACGCTACCGATGCGACGAAGGATGTGACGGTTCCGCTGGGGCTCACCAATGATAGAAGCACCCAGGGAATCATCAACGCGATACAGAGCAGCTTCGGTACGACGATCGCGGCCAGCCAGATTAGCCCGGTAAGTATGGCGATTTTGAATGCCAAGCTGCCCAACGGCCAGTACATCGTTCCGAGCGCGCAGATCACCAACGCCGCGCAAGCGACCGATCTGGGTTATGACGCCGTGGTTCAGGGCCCGAATGCTCAGTCGAACGTGGATCAAGGTATCGCCTCGGTAGACTATAACGCGAGCGACAAAGATCGTTTGACCGTCAAGTATTTCATTCAGGACGATCCCACGACGAACCCGTTTGGGGCGGTCGGTAGCTTACTTGGGTTTTCGCAGCAGCTAGCCGCGGGCAGTCAGGTCGGTTCCGTGGAGAACAACGTGGTCCTTTCGCCGACTTTGACCTGGCAGCAGCGCGCAGGATTCACTCGCCTTCGCGCGTTCGCCCAAACCGGTCAGGTAATCTCGCCGGCGGATATCGGAACGAGTTTGCTCGGCTCCACAACTTTCCCGCAAATCGACATTTCAACTGCTGACCCGACGATTTATGAGGGGCTCGAGTTTGGTCCCAGCACCAGCTTCGGAAACGCCGGAATGTACCAGAACCAATGGGAGTACGGCACCACGTTGAACTGGGTCAAGGGCAAGCATACACTCGCGTTCGGGGCGCTCTGGGATCATACGCAGCTCAACATCATCAATGACAACACCAATACCGACACGCTGAATTTCAAGACTTTCACCAGTTTTGTCGAAGGCGCTGTTCGCACCGGCGAGGCATTCGACGGTTCGGCCAACCGCTACTACCGGTCGGATACGATCGGCGCTTTTGTTAACGATAACTACAAGGTCCTAAGTAACCTTACGGTAACGCTCGGGCTTCGTTGGGATTACCTTGGCCCGCTCTCCGAGAAGTACGGCCGGCTTACCGGCTTTAACCCCAGCCTCTACTCCTACGATGCCGCCACCGATACGATTACGGGTTCGGGTCTGGAAGTTGCCGGTAACAACCCGACATTCGGTACTCCCGGCGCGAGTGACTCGCTGATGAAGAATAATCAGTGGGGATTCGCTCCCCGCATCGGGATCGCTTATTCCCCGACTCATAAGATCACGGTCCGGACCGGCTTCGGCATCTACTATGACCGCGGAGAGTTCTTTAGCGAGCTCTCTCCGAGCGCCGGCGGCGGATTCAACGGGCCGTTCGGCGTCACGTTGGCGCCCCCGTTTGTTAGTCCGATCTCCGCTCCCAAGGGCGCCAACATCTCCGAGCCGTTTGGCTCCACGGCGCCTGCCCCGCCGCCGGTTACGCAAGCGGCATTTCTCGCATTGCTTCCGAACCTGGCGCAAACCACCAACAGTACCTACCCGGCCGGGAACCTTTTCGGCCCCTTCCTCTACGGCGGCTACGACATCTATAACAAGCTTCCTTACTCGGAAAACTGGACGTTCGATATCCAATACCAGGCTTCCAACAGCTGGTTGTTCACCGTGGGTTATGTCGGGAATCATGGCGTTCATCAAGTCCTGCCGATTCCGTTCAACCAGCCCCAGATCGCTACGCCGCAGAACCCGGTGAATGGTCAGATCTACTCCTACGGCCTGAATGAAACGGCTCTGGAGCCGGTTTCCACGAATGAGTATGCGGGTAATGCACCGATCCGCGTCCCTTATATCGGATACGACATGAACTCCGTTCTTTATGAGGCCGAGGGGAACTCGAACTACAACGCGCTCCAGTTACAAGCGCGCAAGCGCCTCTCGTTCGGTCTACAGTTCACGGCTTCGTATACCTGGTCGCACGCCCTCGATGAGCAGAGCGGCCTCGGTCTGTTCTTTACCGGTAATAATCCACTCTATCCCGGCAGCAATTACGGTACCGCGGACTTCGACCAGACGCACGTTTTCCTGGTCAATTACAGTTACACCATCCCGAGTTTTACGACTAATAAGTTAGCGGGCGCTTTCATCAATGGTTGGACACTGGGCGGGCAGACGGTCGCGCAAAGCGGTCAGCCCTATAGCGTTTACGACTTCTCCGGATCGGTAGCCAGTCTCTACTTCGGAACCGACGACGAGATCGGCAACCCGATTGTGCCTCTCAAATCGGGCACGACCTCGAAACAAGCGCAGCTGCAGGGCACAACCGGCGTCAACGCAGGCTTGCCGGTCCTTAACTCGAGCGCCTTTGCTCCGCAGTTCCTCGCGCCCGGGCAGGACGGAGTGCCTCCTTGTGACAACATGGGACCGGGCGGGACGCAGGAATGCGACACTTACGAATCGCTCTATGGAAACTCCGGGCGCAACCAATTCCGCGGACCTTTCCAGGTGCGTTGGGATATGAGTCTGCAGAAGGAGTTTCATCTGATGGAGCGCGCCCGCCTGCGCTTCGAGGCGGATGCGTTTAACATCTTCAATCAGCCGGATTTCGACACGCCAAACAACAACGTTCAGTTCTTCCCCGGGTACTCGCCGCCGCCGCAGTATCCGCCGGCCGGCAGCCTCGGCATCATCCAGCACACCATCGGAAGCTCGCGATTCCTGCAACTGGCCTTACACCTGAC
>NZ_CAJCHS010000130.1 GCF_903970205.1 Nevskia soli
CATTGAGGATTCCTTCGATCATTGGGAAGATCAGAGGGAGAGCAACGTCGAGTATCTAAGGACGCTCGAAGATGACGCGACCGACCGGCAGGCGATGCACGAGAAATTCGGCGTCATCCGCCTCGGCGACCTGCTGAACGAATGGGCTTTCCACGATCTGGGCCATGTGCGCCAGATTGCAGAGTTAGTGCGTGCGCAACGCTATTACCCGAATATGGGCGCGTTCCGGACGATCTACAAAATCAGCCCCTAGGCAACCCCGGGGAAGAAAAGGACCCGGCGGCGGACCCTCCCTTTCGGCCGGGCTCGGTTGTGAACCGGAGGGTCATGCCGAACTCAGTAGATTCAGTACTTTACAGAGCCGCGACGGCGACGGAGCGGTTATGACCCCGGGCCCTAGGCAACCGCGGTGTGATGGCGCTGCAGGTTGAGGATCGAGCTTTCGAAACCTTCCGAATCCTCGGTAGCGGCAATTTCGCGAACCTCGGCATCCATGTCTTTGAACGACATTTTCAGGAAGAATCCGGTGAGGACCGGATCGCGCCAGCCGAAGTGCGCCTCTTGAGCCAGTATGTCGAGCGCCTGCTCGCGCGAATAGGCCGCCTTGTAGGGGCGCTCGCTGACAAGCGCATCATAAGCGTCCGCCAGTTGGAGAACCCGCGCCAACAGGGGGATTCTTTCGCCCGACAGGCCGTCCGGATAGCCGCTGCCATCCCATCGCTCATGGTGGCTGCGGATGATGGGCAGAACGTCTTTGAGTGAGCGCAACGGGGCGCAGATCTCTTCCCCGCGCACGCAATGGCTTTTCATCAGCACCCACTCTTCGGGAGTGAGCCGGCCGGGTTTGAACAGGATCGCATCGGGTACTGCAATCTTCCCGATATCGTGCAGATAGCCGCCGCGATGAAGCGCCATCAGATGCGCCTGGCTGAGGCCCATCCGCATCCCGAACACCGCGCTGAATAAGGCCAGACGCTGGCAATGCCCGGCCGTGCTCGGGTCTCGTTTTTCAACCGCCTTGGCGAGAGCGAACAGAATCGCTTCCGACTCCTCGAGCCGGTCGATGGCAACCTTGTGCCGGATTAGCGAACGAATGCGCGCCCGGAAAATTTCGGGGTGGAGCGGCTTGCTTAAATACTCGGCAGCCCCAGCCTGTATCCCCTCAACTTCGTCGGCGACCGTGCTCCTCGCCGTGACCAGCAGGATCGGGATCAGATCGGCGCCGCGGGTGTTCTTGATCGCACGGCAGCAATCGAGCCCGTCGCCCACCGACATATCGCGGTCGATAATCACCAGATCCGGGCGGCTGTTCTGCAGCAAAGCCAGGCCGGCGTCGGAGCAACGCGCCTCCAGGATGCGGCAATTCTCCCGCCGCAGCAGCGCCGCGAGCATGCGCCGGTCAGTTTCGCGTTCGGCGATCAGCACAACGCTGGGCGGCTCAACGACATCTTCCAAAAGCCGATGATGGAAATCCGCCAGGCCGGGCCAGCTCGAGCCCAATTCGGATGACGGACCCGCCTTTAGTTTCGAGCTGACAGCTTCTAAACGGGAGGTCATCGCTGTGTTCTGTATCGGTTGAAAAACGCGAAGACTTTACGAAAAATCTTTGCTTACCGTTGTAGGCGAATCCCGGAACTGTTGAGAGACGCACACAATGCCAAACACTGAATCTCCCTAGTGAGACGAACCGGACTTCGATTCCGCACGCGGCCGCTGCTCTCTCTCCTGATTGCGGCAGTCACAGGTGCAGCCACGGAAGCCGTTACGCAACCGGCGAAAGCCGGCATCCCGCCATACACAATCAACACCGTTGCGGGCAGCGATCAAAACGGCGACGGCGGCCCGGCCAGCCAGGCGTTCGTCAGCATCCTACAAGGCGTTTGTGCCGACGCGGCCGGCAACATCTACATTGCCGACGCGGACGACAACCGCATCCGGAAGATCGACACTTCCGGAGTGATCACCACGTTTGCGGGAGCGCAGGGCGGAGGCTTCGGCGGCGACGGCGGCCCGGCTGCTCAGGCCTTTCTGCAATCGCCCTACGGAATTCGTTTCGACAGCTCAGGCGCGCTATACGTGGCGGACCTGGGAAATAACCGCATCCGCAAAATTACACCCGATGGGAATATCTCCACATTCGCAAGCGGCCTAAACGCCCCCCGCAACCTGGCGTTCGATGCTCACGGCAATCTTTATGTTTCGGAGTTCAATGGCAATCAAGTGACTCTGGTGGGAGCGGACGGAAGCCGCACGCCCTTCGCGGGCAACGGCACGGCGGGATTCTCGGGAGATGGCGGAAGAGCGGTCGATGCGGAACTGAACGGCCCGGCTGGAATTGCCTTCGACCCGTCCGGAAATCTGTTTATTGCGGACAGCGGGAATGCGGTGATCCGGGAGGTCTCGACGGGCGGCACGATCGTGACAGCAGCCGGAACAGGGGCGGCCGGAAACCCCGGCGCGCTTACCATCAGCGAGCCGACGGGTTTAGCGGTCGATAGCGAGGGCAACGTCTACGTGACCAATGTCGAGTACCCCGAAACGTTCGTGATTACTACAACCGGCATGGTGAGGCAACTTGCAGGCGTAGGCCGCGATATCGCGCTCACGTCCGCGGGCGATCTGCTGTTGGCGGGTAATCAACACCTGCAGGAGCTTTCGCCGGCAAGCACGAACGCGCCGGGCACGTTGACGACGATCATTGGGCCTTCGCCATTCGTGTTCGGCGATGGCGGACCGGCGGTGAATGCGCGCTTCGAAAGTGTCACCTCCCTGGCGGTCGACGGGCAAGGCGACATCGTGGTGGTGGACACCGCGTTCCGCCGCGTTCGCGAGGTGCTGGCCGACGGCGATATCGAGACACTCCCGATCAGCGACTATACGACCCATCCGGTAGCGGTCGCTTTCAACGCTGGCGGTCAGATGCTGATCGGGGATAACGGCAATGTCGACGTAGTGAGCGCTTCGGGCAGCCCTACGGTTCTCTCGTCAGCACATGCACCGGCGGGGATTGCGGCCAACGCTAACGTCTATTTCACATCGGGAAACGCACTGTTCGAGATTCAGGGCAGCACGACTATGCCGGTGGCTGGGTCGGCGAGCCCGCAGTTGAACGGTCCCACCGCTCTGGCGGTCGCTGCCGACGGCACCATTTATATTGCCGACACGGGGAACGGGCTGATCCGGCATCTGGGCGCCGACGGTTCTCTCAGCACGATCGCCGGAACAACTCCGGGTTTCAGCGGCGATGAGGGACCCGCGGCGCAGGCGCAGCTAAGCGGTCCGGCGGGCCTGTGCTTCGATCCGTCGGGCAATCTCTGGATCGCGGACACGGCTAATTCGCGGATTCGAGTGATTGACACGACGGGAACCATTCACACCGCCGCGGGAACCGGGGACTTCGGGTTTTCGGGGGATGGCAATCCCGCAGCCTTCGCGGCGCTGTCGAGCCCGGCCGCACTGGCTTGCGACGCAAAAGGTAACGTGTTCATCGCGGATTCGGGCAACCGGCGCGTTCGCGAGTTGACGGTCGGGACCGGCGGCGACTCCGGTACCGGCTCCGGTACCGGCTCGACCGGTGGTTCTGGTGGAACGTCGGGCGCGCCGGAAGCTTCGGTCACGGTCACGCAGGCGGCTACGTTCAAGCCGGGTCCTATCGCGGGCGGGGAAATCGTGACGCTGTTCGGAGCCAATATCGGACCCTCCACGGCGATGGGAGGTCAACTGGATTCGACCGGGAAACTGGCAACCGTTCTGGGCCGGACGCAGGTCCTGTTCAACGGCATCGCCGCGCCGCTCTACTACGTAGGTACAAACCAAATTAACGCCGAGGTGCCGGTGGAAGTGGGCGGCAGTGTGTCGGCGCTGGTAACGGTGGAGAACGGGGGTAGCGCCGTGGCGGGCACGGTCGTCGATATCACGCCGTACTCTCCCGGCCTGTTCGCGGCGGGCGCCAATGCGGCGGCTTTGAATCAGAACCTCAGCGTGAACTCGACGAACAACCCGGCCGCGCCGAATTCGATTATCGTTCTCTATGGGACCGGCTTTGGTGAAACTAACCCGCTCGATATTACCGGCCAACCGGCGGCTCCGCCGCTGGGGATTCCGCTCGGCTACGTCAGCGTCACGATCGGAGGAACGGCGGCGACGGTTCTCTACGCGGGGGATGCGCCGGGCTTTGCGGGGTTGACGCAGGTGAATGCCCGCATTCCGGCGGGCCTTACGGGGCAGCAGCCGGTGTCAGTTACGGCCGGGAATGTCACCGCGACGGCAGCGCCCAGCATTTGGGTGCAGTAATACCCGTGGGGCTGCCGAGGCGCTACTCAGAATATCGATTGAACCAAATGGGCCGGATGGACTTACGCCAAGGCGAGAGGCTGCTCGGCTACCCCGCGAATGCCAGCCTGATAGCGGCGCTTTTCCCGAAACATCAAGGCGTCTGCCTGAGCCAGCAGATCCTCGATGCAGAGAGTCTTCATCGAGTTGTCGCACCGGAGAACTCCCATGCTCAATGAAAGATGCGGCGTTACGCCTCTCTTCTCATTACTCTGCTCTAGTGTTTTCGCGAGCCGGCGTTCCAGCAGCGTGCGGGTATCCGCGGAATCTTCCGGTACCATCACCGCGAACTCGTCTCCACCGATGCGGGCGACAATATCCGATTTTCTAAAGCATTCCCGAAGCGCGGCGGCTACAGTCAGAAGCGCTAAATCACCTTCCTTGTGTCCCAGGGTATCGTTAATCTCCTTAAACCGGTTAACGTCGATATAAAACAGCAGCATCGAATCTTTCCGTCGCGCTGCAGATTGCCATTGACGCTCGGCAAGCATGAAAAAGCCCCGGCGGTTATAAAGACCGGTCAATGGGTCGGTAACTGTCAATGCGCGCAGGCGATCCTCGCGTCGGACAATGGCGAGCCACGCGGACAGCGATAGAAGCAACATGACAAGCAGAAGCACTACCCACTGAGCGTGAATGGGGGTCCACCACGAGGCATGCTCCAGAATGGCGATATCCTTCGACGACCGTACCAGTATTTCGAATGAACGGGGGCTGCCGTCGGAGTTGGCGTCGGTATGCACCGTGCATATTCCAGTGAGTAGGAGGATGCTGCCGAGTTCTATGCCTGGGCCTTCCGGCGGGGACAACTGAAAAGTCGCTTCGAATACCTCGCCGCCTTGGCGCAGGATCAAAACGCGCTGGCCCCTCTGCACAAGGTTCTCGACAACCTTCCCCTGCAGCTGAACGAGTTGACCATCGTAAGGGACCTGAAGGAATCCGGCTTTCTGAAAAATCACGTCGCGGGCGTCGACCCGCTGAGGCTTGACCGGATTGCCAATTCCGACAACACGGAAGACGCCGTTTTTGAGAACCGGCGAATAGTCCCCCGTCGATGGGAAACCCACTGCCTCGACTCTCCGGCCGGGTTCGATTAATTCGTTGGACGAACTCTGGACGCGAATTCCGTCGTGGCCATCCTGGAGATAAAGGGCTTGTCCTGGAATTTGATAGGTCACGAAGCCGGCGACTTTCACGCGGTGAGGCGGCTGACCGAATTGGAGGATGTTACCAAGGGGTGTGGCTGCGGCAGCGAAGGGATCGTCGTTCGCAGGTTGGACTACATCGATGCCTCCGCGGTCCGGTACAAACATGGCGACACTTAAGAATTGCCGTCTCTGATTAAATGAGGAGGAGCAGACGCCGCGAACCCGCACGGTGGAGTCGATTAGGCGGCCGGCGTCGATTCCCGCGAAGTTCTGGAGCAACACGCCCATCTCTCCCCCGTCAAGTTCCACTCTGAGAGCCAGGATGTCACGCTCGAAAAGCTTAGTGATACGGGCCGAGTGAACGACGCCTTCGACCTCGATTCGTTGACTGTCTTCCCGGCCTCCAAACGTGTCGCTGTAGCTGATCCGGCGTGCGGGTGGTAACCGAGTATGACCGGCGACGCGGACGTAAGAGGCCAAGATGGTAGGCGCGAACAAACCTGCGTTACTCGCACCCGTCACTTCCACCAGATCACCCACTTTCACGTCGGCGTTGTCGGTACGATCGACCGAAATGCCAGCCGTGGAGTCCTGCACAAAAAAGGAATTCTTCCACCCGGAAATAGCGGTCACAATTCCGGTTAACCGCACGGGCCGCGCCTGGCGCGCCTGCTCGGGAGTCAGTATCCGAATGGCGCCAACCGTGGTCAAGGCGGGGGGAGTCTGACTCCGCAGTGGCACGGGCGTTCCAACCAGTGCGAATGCCAGCGGAAAGAAGGCGAGACTCCGCGCAACCAGGAGAATGAGGCGGTCCGCACACGATGGCGAAAATTCAGGCACTGCGGATACCATCGGCTGATTTCGAAGTTTCCTTCAGGGAGAAGCAGCAGACGCTTGTCTCGACTGCGGCACTCAAGTGCTGAACGCCACAAACCCGCCTCGCGAACTGCTAGCCTCGATGAATGGTCTGCGTCTCCGTTCTGTATCCTTACTCCCCCGGAAAAAGATTCGATCATGACTACTATGCGCGAAACCATATGCCCATGGTCATGGAACTATGTAAGCCCTCCGGACTCATCCGCTACGAGATCGATCGCGGGTTGACAAGTGGAACTCCGGGATCATCGGCCCCCTTCGCCTGTATTGGCAGACTGTACTTCAACACGGCGCAAGAGTTTCAGAAGGCGATGGAGTCGCACGGGCCGGAAATTCTCGGGGACGTCCCCAACTACACCGATATCAACCTTCAAATTCAAGTTAGCCAGATGAGCCCGAGCTAGCTGGCGCCGGCCGGTTACAGCCTCCTATCCCGTCTTCAAAGGCCCGGCGAATTGATAAGTACTGAAGATGATGCCGGACGGCAATGCTTTCGTCCTGACGAGCTCGAATGAACGCGGCGGGGTTCCCTCCGCAAAGAAGCGCTTCCCCGTCCCCAACAAGACCGGATAGACGATCAGCAGGACTTCATCCGCAAGCCCATGTTCGAGCAGCGTCGATGTCAGCGTGGAGCTACCCGAGAGAATCATGTCCGGGCCGTCCTGCGACTTAATGCGGCGAACGCCCTCGACGATGTCCGGTCCAAGGCCCTGGAACGGGCCCCATTCCAGACTTTCCGGACGGTGGGTCGCGATATATTTTGTGGCCGCATTGATGCCGTCCGCAAGCGGACTGCCCGGCGCCTTTGGCCAGAAGCCCGACCAGATATCGTAAGTGCGGCGGCCAAGCAGCAGATCGAAGCTCCCGCCGTACGCGGCTATCACTTCGTCCCGGCCGGCGAGGGTCCGATAGGGCACAGTCCAGTCGCTGTACGGGAAGTCGCCGTCGTCGGCGGAATGCTGGATAACGCCGTCCAGCGAAATGTGTTCGGTGAGTTTGAGCTTTCTCATTTGAGTCCTCATGTTTTGGGCGTTGGAATGACTATTCTCTGGGCATGGCGAGGAACTCGCGCACCTCGACCGATGCGCGGCAGGCGGCGGCGGCTTTGCGTCCCCACTTGACGGCCTCATCCATGTTGGCTGCGTCGAGTATCCAAAAGCCGCCGATGTGTTCCTTGGTCTCAAGATAGGGTCCATCGGTGATGACCACCTGTCCGCCGGGCTGCTTACGCAGTGATTTCGCGTGGGGCGCCGATTGGAGGCCGCCGGCGAAGAACCTGGCGCCGGCAGCCGCCATCTCTTCGTTGAGCGCATCGATATCGCGGACCATTGATTCGTCCTCTGCTGAGGGGTCATAGTTGTCGGGGTGGTGAATAGCAACTAGATATTGCGGCATGTCGTCTCCTAAAATAGTCTTCAGCCGGGCCAGTTGCCCGCCTTCACTATAACGACGAACGGCGAGATCGGAATTCGACAAGCCGTCGGGAAAGTTTCAGAGTAAACTCCCCAGGTGATTGAACAATCCATGACGAAGATCGGCTCACGATTGAGGGCTTTGCGTTGCGTCCGCTACGTGTTCCTCATCACGGTGGCGGCGGGTTCGACCCTTTGGGCGCAGTCCGGCGTTGGAGCCCCCGCGCAGCTTACTATCGATGTCACGCGGATCGTTTCGCCGGTAAGTCCGACTCTGTACGGCTTGATGACGGAGGAGATCAATCACTCCTACGACGGCGGCCTCTACGCGGAGATGATCCAGAATCGGGCATTTCACTCGGATTGGGAAGGAGAGCCGCCCTGGGACTTAGTGCGTCGCGGAAATGCTGCCGCGAGTAAGTCTCTCGATAAGTCAACCGGGCCGAGTCAAGCTTTGCCGTACAGCATGAAGTTATCGGTGACCGCCGCGTCCGAACGCAACGAGGCCGGCTTGACGAA
>NZ_CAJCHS010000131.1 GCF_903970205.1 Nevskia soli
ATCAACTCTGGCTCGCCGAAGCCCGTTTATTCCGTCGCGCGGAACTTGCCGAAACCAAGCTCCTTAACCTGGTGAAGTTCCGCCAAACTCGATCGCTCCTCGAACAATCCGACGTACAAGAAATCGAGTTGCCGGCCCTCATCGCCCAGCAAGCAGCGCCCCCGCGCCCTCCGCCCGCTGCCGCCGCTCCCACCGATTCTGGCTTCGTTCCGCCGCTTTCCTCCCCCACCGCGTTTCCCGCCGGCATGCCCAAATTCACCGGCCCGTTGAAGAAGGAAAAGCTTCGTCAATGGCTTCGCCAGCACGGTCATAACGATCTGGCCAAAGCAGCCTGACCGTACCACCCGGGAGCGTGTGGCCCTTTTCATCCTTGGCTGTGAACGTTACCGAGCCGCGACGGCAACGGAGCGGTCCCTTCCCCTCCGCGCCAACTGTATGGCAGTAAGCATGCAATAAGCGCCACCGAGGTAATAAACAACTCGTATGATCCGCGATTTCCTCTTTCTGATCCTGTTTTTCGTGCTCTTCGTAGGATGGATCGTCGCCTGGGCCGCATTTCACATCGCCGGCGGCCTCATTCACCTGCTCCTGGTCTTCGCCGTGATCGCGTTAATCTTACACTTCGTCCGTGGACGCAGAGCCGCCTGATCGCCGCAACGTTTGAGGAACTCGCGCAAAACGGAGCGCGCCCCGCACCGCCAGGCTTTCACGGGTTCCTTTATGGTTTTGGCGGCGCGGGATCGCGCCCTTTGCGCTTCTACCCAACGAAACGGGTCGGCGGACGCCGCGCATCGATGAAATTGCGTCCCGGTGTTACCTTCGATGATTGAGCGGCGTTAATCTTTAAGAGGAATGTTGCGAATCGCGAATGTTTATTTTCCGGCTGCTCTGCAGGCCGCTCTCTGTGCCGCGGCCCTTTGCGCCGTTGCACCCCTCGGCGCGGCGCGCGCGCAGGATGCTGCGGCAGGCAGCGCACCCGCGAAGTCTCAATACAGCAAGGTCATCGGTTCCGTTGTAGCCGTGTCCTCCGACGGCTCCAAAATCACCGTCAAACCCGACACGGGCGCGACCGTTGACGTCCTCCTCGACTCCAACACTTCCTACATGCAGGTCCCGCCCGGCGAAAAGGATCTGAAAAAAGCCTCCCGCATTGAACTCAAAGACATCTCAGAAGGCGATCGCGTGTATGCCCGCAGCCGCCAGGCGGATGGGCAAGCTCCCGGACCCGCAGTCTCCGTCATCGTTATGTCGAAGACCCAGGTTGCCGAGCGCCAGCAGGCAGCTAGCGCCGAATGGCAGACGCGCGGAGCCGCGGGGCGCGTCACTGCGGTCGACCCTGCCGCCAAGACCGTGACCATCCGCGTCCAGGGACCCGGCGGCCCGCACCCTCTTACCGTTCAAACCGACGCGACCACTAAGTTCCGCCGCTACGCTCCGGACAGCATCCGGTTTGCCGACGCCAAAAAGAGCGACTTCGGCGAGATCGCGGTCGGCAACAACGTTCGGGTTCTCGGCGATAAATCGGCGGACGGCGCGTCCATCCACGCCGAGCAGCTTGTCTCCGGATCTTTCCGCAATGTGGCCGGCACCGTTGTCTCGGTCGATGCGGCCGGCAACACCATCAAGGTGAACGATCTTCTAACCAAGCAGCCCGTTACGGTCGCGGTCAATGCCGACACCAATATGCGCAAAATCCCTCCCGGATTAGCGGCGATGCTGGCCCGAATGAGTCAGAATAATCCCGCGAATGCGGGTACTCCAGGCGCTACTCCGGGAGCCAATGCCGGCTCCGATGCGCGTCAGGGACAAGGCGGTCCCGATAGTCACCCCGGTTATAACGGCCCAGGCGCGCCCAACGCGATCGCCGCCGCGCACCCCGGGGCAGCCGGATCGTCCTGGAATCAGGGCGGAGCTGGCGGCGATCCCGGCAGCCGGCCCATGCACATGGACCTGAATCAGGTTCTCGAGCGAAGTCCCCAGGTCGCCCTCGCTGACCTGAAGCCCGGTGACGCATTAATCATTTCCAGCACTAACGGATCGGACCCGTCGCGCGTCATGGCAGTAACCCTGGTTGCGGGAGTTGAGCCCATCCTCGCGGCGACGCCGACCAGCAGACAAAATCGCGGATCGTTCGAGGCCGGCATGTGGAACCTCGATATGGCGATGCCGCAGTAGAACCTCTGTATCAACCGAAACGACGACGAAAATCGAATGAAACTACCTTTAAGACGATCCATCTCTATTTGCCTGTTCTTACTGAGCGTTACCGTTTGGCGGCTCCCCGCCCAAACCGTTGCGGCGCTGACCGGAACCATCACCGATGAGACCAACGCGTCCATCCCCGCGGCGGACATCACGCTTCTCAAGGCTGGTGCGATCGTCAAAACCGGGCAAACCGATATCAAGGGGGCGTTTCAACTAGCCGGCATTCTGCCCGGCACTTATACACTGCGCGTCTCGCATTTCGGTTTCACCCCCGTCGAAACCCGGATCCAATTCACCCCAGGGCAACAAGCTACCTTCAGCGCGCAATTGAAACTCGCCACTCAGGCGCAAACTGTAACTGTCCAGGGCGAGGCGCTCAACACGGTAAGTGTCGACCCTTCGCAGAATGCGAACGCCCTTGTACTCCGGCAGGCCGAGATTGACGCGCTGCCCGACGATCCGGACGATCTGGAAACCGACTTACAGCAGTTAGCCGGACCGGCCGCCGGCCCCAACGGCGGACAAATCTATATCGATGGATTTACCGGAGGCCGGCTGCCTCCCAAGGAGTCCATTCGTGAAATCCGCATCAATCAGAACCCGTTCTCCTCCGAGTACGATCGCCTGGGTTATGGCCGCATCGAGATTCTTACCAAGCCCGGAAGCGATAAGTGGCACGGCCAGGCATTTTTCAACGACAGCGATGGCATCTTCAACGCGCGCAACCCTCTATTAACCGTGGCCCCGGATTTCAGCACGCGCCAGTATGGCGGAAATCTAACCGGCGCCCTCAATAAGAAAACCTCCATATTTTTCGATTTCGAGCAGCGCCTGATCGATGATTCGGGCGTCGTTGACGCTTACCTCGTCAACCCGACGACTTTCGTAGCTACACAATTCAACCAGGCTGTAGCCGCGCCGCAAAAGCGGACGGACTTCAGTCCCCGCGTCGATTACCAGCTAACTCCCAACAATACTTTGATCCTTAAGTACAGCTACCTGCAGAACGACATCACCAATGGCGGAGTCGGGAGCTTTTCGTACGCCACGCAGGGCGTGAATACGACCATGTACGAGAACTCCATCCAAGTCACGGATACCGCGGTGCTCGGAGCCAGCACGATCAATGAGACCCGGTTCCGGTGGCTCCGGGACTCTACGACAAACAACCCCGTTCAGACCGGGACGACCATCGATGTGGGGAGCACCTTAGTTGATGGCGGGAGTTCGACTGCAAAAAACACAAACTCGCTGACTAACTTTGAGTTACAGAACTACACCTCGCAAACCAAGGGTGCGCAGACCATTAAATGGGGGCTGCGCATCCGCAGTTATCAATACTCGCAGGACGATCCCGCTAACTTCCTCGGAACTTACCTGTTTGCCGGCGGCCCCGGGGAAACGTCGCTGCAGCAGTACCAGCTCGCGCTGCAGGGTCTTGCGTTTCCTTCCCAGTTCAGTATTTCGACCGGCAGCCCTTACGCTTCGATCGACATGGTGGATGCCGGACTCTTCTTTCAGGACGACTGGCGCATCAAGCCGAACCTGACTCTGAACTTTGGGCTGCGGTATGAAATCCAGAACCAGATCAGCGACTTCAAGGACATCGCGCCGCGGTTCGGTTTCGCCTGGTCTCCGGATAGCAAGGGCAACAAGCAGGGCAAGACGGTCATCCGCGGCGGCGCGGGTATTTTCTACGACCGCTTCATGTATAACTACTCGCTGAACGCACAGATTTACGGTCATACGATCCAGCAGTATCTGATTCAAAACCCGCAGTTCTTCGGGACCACTCCCACGGCGGCCCAGCTGGCAGCCGCCTCGTCTCCCCAGACGGTCTATCAGGTAGACCCCAACCTGCATGCGCCGGAGTCGATTCAAGGCGCGATCGGCGTCGAGCGGGCGCTCCCGCGCAACAGCCGGCTAGCGGTCAATTTCATGGTCACCCGCGGCATCTATCAGTATCTGACCGATAACATCAATTCTCCCGATCCTGCTTACGGGAACGCGCAACCCTATGGAGCCGCCGCCGGCAATATCTATAACTACGAGTCGGACGGAGTCTTCAATCAGCGCCAGCTCATTGTCAGCTTCAATACCGCGGTAGTTCCCGCCGTCTCGCTGTTCTCCTGGTACACGCTGAATTGGGCCCGCAGTGACACGGACGGGATTGGCACCTTCCCCGCGAATCCCTACAACATCGGCGAGGACTATTCGCGCGCTCAGTTCGACTCCCGCCAGCGCCTGTTCTTTGGCGGTTCCGTCACCGCGCGATACGGTCTCCGCTTCAGCCCATTCATGGTGTACCGATCGAGTCAGCCTTTCAATATCACGGACGGCGATGACTATCTAGATACCACGGCGTACACCGAGCGTCCTTTCATCACGACTCTTCCCTGCGGAACTTCGGGCGTAGTCTGCAACCAATACGGTAAGTTCGAGACGATCTACACTCCGGGCGAAGTCATGATCCCGCGGAACTCCGGCAACGGGCCTTCGTTCTTTGTGTTCAACTTGCGGGTGAGTAAGACCTGGGGCTTCGGCGAGAAGACCGGCAGCACCTATCAGGGTCAGGGCGGCGGCGTAGGCGGCGGCCGTGGTCCCGGCGGCGGCCCCGGTGGCGGCGGCCCGGGCGGTGGCGGCCCGCGCGGCGGCGGAGGTGGAATGTTCGGTGACGCATCCACGGGACGTAAGTACAACCTGACTCTAACGGCGCAGGCGCGCAATCTATTCAACACCGTGAACTACGCGAACCCTATCGGCGTGATTACCTCGCCGTTCTTCGGAGAATCGAATCAGCTGGCCAACTTCGGCCCCGGCGGATCGAGCGCCGATAACCGCCGCCTCGAGTTCGGCATCCGCTTCGCCTTCTAACGTTGGTTACTGAGCCGCGAGCGTAAGCGACCGGTTTCTACATCCGCGCGTACAACAGCGTGATCAACCCGATCGCGCTCGCCAGCAAGATACTATGCCGCAACGTGAACCGGAACAACCGGCTCTCATCGCCCTTCTGTAACGAAGTCGCCGCCGCGGCAACCGCAATACTAGTAAGGCTGATCATCTTACCCATCACCCCGCCGCTCGAGTTGGCCGCAGCCATTAGCACGGGATCTAATCCCAGCCGGTTCGCACTAACTACTTGTAAGTTGCCGAACAGCGCGTTCGCCGAAGTATCCGAGCCCGTCAGAAACACGCCGAGCCACCCCAGCAGGGCGCTGAAGAACGGGAACGCCGCGCCGGTCGCGGCAAATGCGAGTCCGAGAGTTGCCGTAGCTCCGGAGTAGTTCATCAGAAACGCCAGAGCAAGTACGGCGGCGACGGTAGCTTCCGCGACCCAAAGCTGCCGCACCGTCTGCACGAAGGTTCGCGCAAACTGGCGCGGAGGCATCCGCAGTAGGAACGCCGATACCAGCGCCGCGAACATGCAGGACGTACCGGATGCGGCCAGCCAGTTGAAGCTATAGATAGCCGGATAGAGTGACGCGTGTGCCGCGGCGGGCGGCATGCGCTGGATCAGGTTGTGAAGGCCGGGCCAGCCGAATGCGAACGTGGGAAGCTGCAATAAGCGCTGTACGGGCTTGATACCCCAGGCCAACACAAACAGCACCAGAACCCCGTAAGGAAGCCACGCGGTCGCCATCGCACGGCCGGTAACCGCGGGCCGCAATCGCGGCCGATCGGAGAGGCGCTCGGCGATCAGCAGCGCCACGATCGCGGCCAGAGAGGAGAGAATGTCCGTAAGTTCCGGACCCACTAAGTTGGACACAAGCAGCTGCGTTACAGCGAACGCCGCGCCGCACGAGATCGCGGTCCCCAGCATGCGCCGTAAACCCGTCCACCCGCTGAGCACGACGACGACGTACGCTGGGAGTATGCTGGAGACGGGCGCGCAAAGTCGGCCTACATCGGCGCTAAGCTGCGCCAGAGGTAAGCCGGTAACTGCCGCGAGTGTCGCCAACGGAATGCCGATCGACCCGAACGCGACCGGCGCGGTGTTCGCCAACAGACAAATCGCCGCCGCCGCGAACGGCTCAAAACCAATCGCGACTAACATCGAGGATGCGATCGCAACCGGCGCTCCGAAGCCCGCCGCCCCCTCAAGGAAGGCGCCGAATGCGAACGCGATCAGCAGTGCCTGCATGGTGCGATCTGTCGTGATCGCCGCCAAAGACTGCTTTAAGACTTCGAACTGCCCGGTCGCAACCGTGATGTTGAAGAGCAGGATGGCCGCGAATACGATCCAGCCGATCGGGAATAGTCCGAACGCCGCGCCGTAACCGATCGCCGAAGCAATCAGGCCGGCCGGCATTCCGTAGAAGAACGCAGCCACTAATGCGGCAGCGATAAGTCCCGCGAGCGCCGACAACCATGCGGGTTTACGTAGGATGCCGAGTAAGAGAAGCAGGACGGCAATCGGGATCGCCGCGATTGCCGCGGACCCCGCGATACTTCCCAGCGGCTCGTAGTTATGTTGCCAGGGCATTGAAAGCGGCGCGAAGCTTAGCCACAGTCTCGCCGCGATGCTCGTCGTTGTGGTAACCGCGCCGCGGCCAGAAAAAGCCCTTCATCCCGTCGCCTTTGGTTCGGGGAATCACATGGACATGAAGATGCGGCACGCTCTGGCTGATCTTGTGGTTGATGGCCATGAACGAGCCTTCCGCGCCGAGCCCGCTGATCAACGCCTCCGTCGCGCGCCGCACCTGCTTGAACAGCGGAGCGATCTCGCTATCCGGCAACTCGGTCAGCGTCTCCGAGTGCCGTCGCGGAACAACCAGCATGTGTCCCGGAAACATCGGGTTGTTATCCAGAAATGTCAGGGTATGCTCGTCCTCAGCGATGATATCTGTCGGAAGAGTCCCCGAAGCAATCTTACAGAACACGCATTCGCTTTTCATGAACTTTGTGGGAGGACGATGTCCGCGAGTTGATCCAGCCGGTCTACGAGAATATCAGGCGGATGCTGCACCAGCGTCTCCGGCTGAAACCCCCAGGTAACTCCGCAGCACCGTACGTGCGCATTGCGGGCCGTCTGTACGTCCACCGAGCTATCGCCCACCATCAGCGTCCGTTCATGCGGCATCCCCGCTTCCCGCATTAAAGTCTCAATCCCGATCGGATGCGGCTTCTTGAACTCAAAGCTATTGCCGCCATAGACCTGGAAGAAATGACCGGTCAATCCTAGTTCCTCGACGATGGCCTTCGAAATGCGGACTGGTTTGTTAGTAAGTACAGCCATCGGTAGTCGCGCTGCCAGGAAAGTATCTAGTGTCTCGCGGACGCCCGGATAGAGTTCCGTGTAATCTAACTTATGCTCTGAGTAGTAGCCTAGAAAGTAGGGGAGCGCTTTGTCGACATTCTCCGACGACCCCAGATCGCCCAGCGCCCGCTGAATCAGAACGGCCGCCCCGTTGCCCACGTATTGGTAGACCGTCTCATGCGGGAGCGGTTCCAGGCCCATGAAGTCGCGCGTGGCATTCACCGAGTGAGCCAGATCGAGGCGCGAGTCGATCAATGTACCGTCAAGGTCAAAAATGAGCAGCATGTGTCAGGAAGTCTTGCTCGCTGCCCGCGGGCGCTTGCCGTTCGCGGATGCGGGCGGTTTGGGCGCCGGCCGTTTGCCGTCCAGCTTGTATTGAACCATCTTGCGTTGCAGCGTGTTGCGATGAATCCCAAGATCCTTCGCGGTAAGCGACTGGTTCCCGCCGCGCCGTAACAACGTCTTTTGGATCATGAGGCTTTCGAGTATCTCGACGGCTTCCTCCAGGAAAAACCCTGTGTTCACTAATCCGTCGACTAACTCGTTAAGACTTTCTTTCATCGCATAGGTTGTCTGCCGGTGTCAGGCGTGATGCCCGCGCGCATCCCAGGCGTTCTTTACCTGGTCGTAGCGGCGGTGGAACTCATCCTTGAGTTCGTGAGGGGCAAGCTCGGTCAGGAGCCGCGAAGTTCCAATAACATAAGGCGCAAGCCGGGAGTTGACCACAACGCGCGGAGGAGCGGCAGCGCTGGAACCCGGAGCGAAAGCGACCAGTATCATGACCAGCGCTACGGAAACCAGCAGCCCTCGCGCAATGCCAAATGCCGCGCCCAGCGCGCGGTCGATCCATGAAAGGCCGACCGTTCGTAACATCCGGCTGACGATCATGCCGAGAATCGCGCCCGCGACGATCGTTCCCATGAACACAAGCAGGAAGCCCAGGAAGTTAGACACGTCCGCTGAACTTACATAGGGAGTGAGCCAACTGCCCGCGGTTCCATAGAACCAGGTCCCCAGAATCAGGCCAAGCAAAGCCGCTGCCAGGCCGATCACCTCGCGCGAGAATCCCCTCCGCGCCGCACTTACTATCGAAAGCACAAGAACGACGAGGATCACCCCGTCCAACCAGCTGAAAGTCATAAAGATCTCCCCGTTAGGGCGTGATACGCCTCAACGTACTTTACGCTGGTTTGAGCGATTACGTTCGGTGGGAGATGCGGC
This sequence comes from Nevskia soli, assembly GCF_903970205.1. Classification (GTDB taxonomy): domain Bacteria; phylum Acidobacteriota; class Terriglobia; order Bryobacterales; family Bryobacteraceae; genus Bog-113. The sequence goes on from NZ_CAJCHS010000131.1 coordinate 8,684, forward strand.
GCGGGCGGCTGCTTGTTCCAATCGAGGGTCTCCAGGTAGTCGCGCACAAACTGTTTATCATACGACGGCTGCGGACCGCCGGGTTGCCAAGTCGCCGCCGGCCAGAAGCGCGAAGAATCCGGCGTGAGGACCTCATCGCAAAGCGCCAGCTCGCCGTCGATGAATCCGAACTCGAACTTGGTGTCGGCGAGGATGATGCCCCGCGCGCGGGCATGTTCCGCGGCGCGCGAGTAAATGGACAGCGTCAGTTCGCGTAACCGCTCGGCCAGTTCCCTTCCTGTCAACCCAATCATCTGCTCGAATGAGATGTTCTCATCGTGCCCCGATGCCGCCTTAGTCGCCGGCGTGAAGATTGGCTCTGGCAACCGGTCGCCGTCACGCAAACCGGGCGGCAGCGCGATGCCGCAAACGGCTTGTGACGTGCTGTACTCTTTCCACCCGGACCCTGCCAGGTAGCCTCGCGCAACGCATTCAACCGGAATCATATCCGCGCGTTTCACCAGCATCGAGCGCCCGGCAAGCTGGTTCGCATAAGGCCGCAAAACCTGCGGATATGCGGCGAGATCGGCCGTCAGAAAGTGGTTCTTCGCCAGGGGCTCAAGCAATCCGAACCAGAACACGGAAAGCTGCGTGAGTACTTCGCCTTTGCGTGGAATCGGGTCCGGCAGCACGACGTCGAAAGCCGAGAGCCGGTCGGTGGCGACGATCAGCAGCGTGCGATCGTCCACGCGATAGACCTCGCGCACTTTGCCGGATGCCAGCAGCTCCAGCGACGGGATGCGGGATTGTAAGAGGGGTAACTTTTCTTCTGAAATCAAGCCATCGCCGCCAGCATCGATCGAGTGTGCTCGGGGGAGTCGTTCAATGATAGCGCGGTCGGCGGCCGGATGAACACGAGACGTACCGTAGCTTAAAAAGGAGATGTCCCACGCCCCCTCCATCGCGCTATCGATAGCCGGTTCCGATCCAAGCGGCGGCGCGGGTATCCAAGCCGACCTTAAGACCTTTCAGCGGTTCGGAGTTTATGGCGAAGCCGTCGTAACGCTACTGACGGTTCAAAACACCCGCGGAGTATCGCGCATTGAGCTAGTCGAACCGGATCTGGTAAGCGATCAGATTGCAGCGCTGCTCGACGACATCCCTCCGGCCGCGATCAAGACCGGAGCGCTCGGCAGTGCGTGCATCATCGAGGCCGTAGCCGCTGTGCTCGCCGCCGTGCGCAACTTGCCGCTCGTGATTGATCCCGTCATGCTAAGCAAGAATGGAGCGAAGCTGCTCGATGACCCGGGTGTGGACGCGCTTCGCAGACACTTACTTCCGTTCGCTTACCTGATGACGCCCAACCTTCTAGAAGCCGAAGGACTAACCGGCCGAAAGGTCCGGACGATCGATCAAATGGCCGATGCGGCACGAGCGTTGGCGGATACCGGAGCGAGGAGCGTCCTTATCAAGGGCGGACATCTGGACGGGGATGCGGTGGACCTGCTACTAACCAATGGGACTATCGAACTCTATCCATCTCCGCGCATACCCACGCGGCACACCCACGGAACCGGTTGTGTCCATTCGGCTGCGATCACCGCAGGATTGGCCGACGGCCTCCCGTTGGTCGAAGCCGTGCGCCGCGCCAAGCAGTTCGTGTCGGCTGCCATCGCAAATCATCCGGGGTTCGGGAAGGGAAGCGGACCGGTCGATTTCTGGGCGCGCGAAACGACATAGCAGCGTCGATTATACTTTCTGATTGACCAAAGTTCAACTCCGATTCAAGTTGGAAAACGAACTCGACGAGGCGGCGCTGGAACGCATTGCCGACGCTCATAGCATCTATGGCGTCGAATGGATCAAGGTGGAGACCGCACCCTCTCCAGCCCTATTGATTGAGTACGACGCCACCAGATTGAAGCCGCCCGAGCTAGAGTCGGCCCTGCGAAAGCGCGGACTCGCCGTGGTGGCTCCGATCAAAGATCCAAAGTAAACCGGCGGCAATTCGTCAGATACCAGATCCGACCGGCTGCCACCGGTTCGCGCCGTATCAACTACAGGGTGAAAGGCAAGCGATCCGCCAAGCTGCGAAACGTCACTTTTCGCCTTTGCGCTGCTCCCATCCCGGTTGGAATAAAGGCAAATGGTTGCCCTGCTGGTAGGGGTGCCGGGCAATTTCTTCAATGTTCAGATCGATCCCGAGACCGGGGCGATTCGAAATGTCAATGTAGCCGTTCACGACCTCAATCCCATTGACAATGATGTCCTTCTCCCAGGGGTCGTTGAATTCATCGAAGATCTCATGGATGAAGAAGTTAGGAATGGACGCGTTCAACTGCGCGCAGGCCGCGGAACAAACCGGGCCTTGCGCGCTATGCGGAGCGATTACACCATAATGCGCGTCCACCATATCGGCAACCTTGCGGGCGGCAAACAAGCCGCCTAGGCTAAGCGGCTCGGGCTGAAAGATACTAATCACGTTATGCGACAACAGCTCGGCAAACTGTTGCTTGTTCGAGAAACTCTCTCCGGTTGCGATCGGAACCGGACTGCGCCGCGCGACTTCCACGATAGCTCCAATATTCAGATGATTTACAGGTTCCTCGAACCATGCCGGCCGAAAGCGCGCGATCGCTTCCGCAAACTGCGCGGCGGTTGCGACATTGAATCGCGAATGGCCTTCGATCAACAGGTCGACGTCGGGTCCGACCGCATCGCGGACAGCGGCGATGATATCGAGGGCCAGGTCGAATTCGGCGCGCGACACCATTCGCCAGGCGCTTCCGAAAGGATCGAACTTGAGCGCCGTGTATCCGCGTCCGGCCACCATTTTGGCTTTGTCGGCAAAGAACTCCGGCTTGCGCGGACCGCGATACCAACCATTTGCATACGCCCGCAGCTTCGGGTGGCAGCGCCCGCCCCAGAGGTTGTAAATGGGCTGTCCGGTAGCTTTACCGATGATGTCCCACAACGCGATCTCGATGGAGGCGACCGCGCTGTTGTGGATCTGAGCGCCTTCCGAATAGGGGTCGCGCAGCAATTTTTGGGAGACGATTTCGACCTGGAAAGGGCTTAACCCGATAATCAGCGGCGAGAGTTCGCGGACCGCGGCTTCAACGGTCTTGGCGAAGTAGTTCAGCGTTCCTTCCCCAATCCCGTAAAGCCCTTCGTCCGTGTGAACGCGCGTGAAGAGCCAGTTCTTCCAGGGGTTCCCAGCCATGAATGTCTCGACAGAAGTAATTCGCATGGCTGGATTGTAACGTCCCCGCTGTACCGATTCCAGGACTTGTCTTCGAACCTATTAATTCGTCGGCGCCGTATATAGATCCGGCATCCGGAAACTCCGGTACGACGGGTTTGATGTTTGCAGGTTGAAGACCTGTGTACCCGTCACCAATGCCGCTAAAGGAAAGTATTCCTCAGAGTAGGTGTAACTATCCGCGGGCCCGGCATAACTTGCTTCAAAGTGATAGTTACCGTTGGGCAGGAATTGCGCGCTCCCGACCGCTTCGGAGTAGTATCCAAGATCCTGGAGAAGAACGGGTGTTACTGTCATCGCACTTAAATCCACGTCTAGAGCGACACCGCGGCTGTCTCCTCCAAATTGATCCACCCGGGTATTGCCGTTATCAAACAAAATATAATCGCCCGATGGCGCAATACTGGCATTATGCTGGTGGGAGAACCACGGATAAGGATTGTTCGTAATGTTATTGAAAGTGAAGTCACCATCCAGGCCCATACGCCAAAGCACGTTGGACGTACCGAGCCCATTACCGAAATCAATGCTGATTACCCAGTCCTGATGCCGGACGGAAAGAAGGATGCTGCCGTTCGCCGCATTGTAGTAGAGCGAGTTGGAATGCATCCAGTCATTCGCATAGCTATTGACTCCCGGCGTATCGACCAGGAAAAGCGGGGGGCAGCCGGCTTGTCCAATGACGCAGGATTCGCGGAGCACGGCTGTCCGGTTGATGTTGAGCTGCGTTCCACCGTTGTCGTGTTCGAACGCGTCCCAATACCAGACAGGGTTCAGACTGCGATCGAGAACAATGATGGCGTCTCCCAGAATGTCGACGTTCAGTCCGGTCGGACTTTGTTGCGTACCCGGCGGGAATATCTTCTCGATGGTAGCGATCATGACCCAGTCTCCATTTGGCAGCAGAATCGAATCGTGACTGAAGCTTAGGAGGCATGCCGATCCGACCGGCGCCGGAATGGGAACGTTGCCGCAGGATTGCAGGTCGGTAGCGCCCATTGCGAGCAACTGCTGCTGGAGCAGCCCGATATTAGTCTCTGCTTGAGTGTTGCCCGCTAAGTCTACCTTCCGAATTACCTGGAGAGTCTGCGTGGTGCCGTTGCTCCATGCAGTCCCTTTGTCGAGGATGAAGAAGTATCCGCCCGCCAAAGGTCGCGTCAGCAATAGGCTCGTGTCGTCATTCGGGTAATACCAGATCACGTTGCCTGCAAGATCTGTGGCCGCCGGGGGGAACCACAAACCGGCATCGACATTGAGGTTCGAGTAAAGGACGACATCTTCCGCGGTATCCGCCTGGGACGTGGCCGGCTGAATCACAGTTCCTACCGGGAACACATACTGTGAGGGCAGAGCCCCGGATTTAAAGGTCGCCGTACTGCTGCCGCTCAGAGTAGTTCCGGCGGTCTTAACTTCATATCCGATCTCGTATCGAGTATTGGGATACATACCTCCCAGGTAAAAACTGCTGCTCAACGATCCATTACACGGCTGAAACTCTGTAAAAAACGGAGACTTAACGGCCACGTCATAGAAATACGCACGAACGGAACTGCCGACCGGGCAGCCCGGTATCGCCGCCAGCGCCACCAGCGGATTTTCGGTTGGAAGTACCGTGAGCTTGCCCCCTGAAACAGCACTGGTCAATGCATAACTCGTCGATTGCGATGCCGTCTCCCCCGTGCTAAAGTCTTTAGCGGTTACGATTATGGTGTATGTGCCTTCCGGCCCCAGATGAGTATATGTAAATGGCTGGGCAGTCCAGACGCCTGCGTTCACCGTCCCAATGTTAAAGTTCCGGCATACCACAGGAGAGTCTTTTTCGTACGCTACTTCAAACCTGAATGCCACGGGACCCTGGTTGGTGTCCGTGGCGGAGACATTAAAGTTGATCGGTGTGCCATAGGGCTGGGGAGCTGTGGGTGACGGGGCGATTGAGGTAATTGTAATTGCGCCTTGCAGAGAGATGCTGGTGAAAAGAACAAAAGCTGCAGCAGAGCATGCGTGCATCGTTTTGAGGATTCCTAGGGTTTGATTTGCCTGTCTTCCGAAGCGAACAGGGACAATCTTGTTTGTAACACTGCTGCAATCCGAACGTTTCGGATTTTGTACCTTTTGCGGGACTCCTTCATACGCTCATGCGTGGAAACATATGCAATTTACATTTGTTTCCAGCTATGAAATACATTAGAATTCGGTGAGCCGGTTCCCGGGTTCTTACCCGCGCCACTTTCGCTTGTAATGAATTCCGCGGGCAACGGACTATACCGTTGTCATGATTGAAGTTCGCAATCTGCAAAAACAGTTCGGCGCCGTGGCCGCGCTCCGGGACGTTTCGTTCCTCGCGCCCGACAGCGCAATCACAGGGCTGCTGGGCGCAAACGGCGCCGGCAAATCCACCACACTGCGCGCCATCGGCGGGGTATTGAAACCCGGGGGCGGCGAGATTCGTATTGACGGCGCGTGGGTTTCCGGAGGCCCAGCCGACGATCCGTTGGTGTTGCAGCGGCACGTCGGCGGCCTGTTGGATCACGCCGGGCTTTATGCGCGATTAACCCCGCGCGAGACGTTCACGTTTTCGGGCCGTCTGCACGGTATCCCGTGGCGCAGACTGCGTGAGCGGGTCGAGGAAGTCATCGCTTTTCTCGGGATGCAGCCGATCGCCGACCGGCGCACCGGAGGCTTTTCTCAGGGCGAGCGCATGAAGACGGCTTTGGGGCGAGCCCTGATTCACTCCCCGAAGAACCTGCTGCTGGATGAACCAACCAATGGGCTGGATGTGCCATCAATCCGCGCCCTGCGTCTGCTGTTGCAGCGGACGCGCGATGCGGGCGCTTGTATCGTCTTCTCCAGCCATGTCCTGGAAGAGGTGCGGGCGCTGTGCGACCGGGTGGTGGTGCTCGCGCAAGGCATTGTTGTCGCCCAGGGCACTCCCGCTGAACTCTGCCGGCGCGCCAGGGTTCGAACACTGGAAGATGCCTTCGTGTCCTTCACTGGGACGGCAGAGGGATTGTGATGCTAGACCAAGTCCTGACCATCGCAAGCAAAGAAGTGAAGGATAGCTGGCGCGACCGGCGTGCCGTGCTGTCCGCCGCGGTATACAGCCTCATGGGACCGGTTGTGGTCTCACTGGTTTCCGTCGCGGTCCAGGGCAAACAGGGCGAAGGCCAATCGGTTCTTATCGCCATGATGTCCGTCTTCACCTTGGTATCGGCCTTTTCCGGCGGAATGAATGTCGCCATGGATTCCATCGCGGGCGAACGCGAACGCCGGTCGCTGCTTCCGCTATTGATGCATCCGGTAACCAGGCTGGACGTATTGTTGGGGAAGTGGTTGGCTGTCGCGGCCTTCGCGCTTACGAGCCTTGCACTCAACGTACTTGGCTTCGCTCTGCTGCTGCGGCGCGTTCCGGCATGGCAGATCTCGTTCGGTCTGATCGCGTTATCGCTGTTAGCGGCGGCTCTGGAGATCTGGGTGTCCACCGTTTGCCGCGGTGTCAAGGAAGCGAACACCTACTTATCCATGCTGGTCTTTCTCCCGATGGGGTTCGGCATGTTCATGGTCTTCTCACCGGTTGCCGGTCAGTTATGGTGGAACTTCCTGCCGGTTGCCGGTCAGCAACTCGAGTTGGAGGCGAGTATGAGAGGCGGGCAGTTGGACATGTTCCGGATCGTCTTCCTGACGCTGGTAACCGTGGCCGTGGCTGGCCTGGCGCTGCTAGCGGCCGCCGATCGCCTGGAGCAGGATGATGTGGTCTACGGCTAGCGAAGCCGTCCCGGAGAGCGGATTGGCGGCGACGGCGCGCGCGGAACTGGAAAGGCGATTCGACCGGCTGTTGACGGCGAACCGCGGCGCACTGACGCGTCTGGCCTCCAGCTACACCGATTCAACGGCCGACCGCGATGACTTGGTGCAGGAAATCGCTCTCGCCATCTGGCGCGCGCTGCCCCATTTTCGCGGCGAATGTTCCGAACGCACGTTCACGTTTCGGATTGCGCACAACCGGGCCGTGACGTACCTGACGCAGAAGCGGGCGCAGAAGGTGGAGGCAGTCGCTGAAATCGAGGTGGCGGACAAGGCGCCGAATCCCGAGGCGGATTCGGCGCGAAACCAGCAAGGCGCCCGTTTACGGAGGGCGGTCCACACCTTACCGCTCCTCTATAAGCAAGTGGTAACGATGACGCTGGAAGGTATGGATTATGAGGAGATCGCTCAAGTGTTGGGTATTTCCGAGAGCAACGTGGGCGCTCGTTTGAGCCGCGCGCGTCACATGTTGCGCGAGTTGATGGAGGTTTCGCAATGACGCCGGATCTGGAGTTGGAGTCCTGGCGCGAGCAGTGGCAGGCCGATACCGAAGTGCCGGCGGATTTGCGTCGCAAGGTGGAACGCGGGTCGCGCAATATGCGCCTGCTCCTTGCGCTGGAAGTGCTGATCACCGTTGTACTGGGCGGGGGCTCGACACTACTGGCGATGATGGACCGGCGCACCGGGATGGCGGTCCTGTCCGCGGCCGTGTGGGTGTTCTTAGCCGCTGCATGGACGTTCGCGGTCGTGAATCGGCGCGGGACATGGTCACCGTCGGCCTTGTCAACGGCGGAGTTCCTCGACCTCTCGATTCGCCGCTGTCAACGGAGGTTGGCGTCCGCGGCGTTCGGCGCGGGCCTATACGTCGTCGAGATGGCATTCTGCCTCACGTGGTTGTACTGGGATCCGGCGAGGAGAGAACCTTTGCCCGCGATCATCTTCGGTGTAATGACGCCCGTCTTTGTGCTGGGGCTGGTTTGGTACCGGCGCAAGACGACGGCCGAGTTGGAGAAGCTACTGGAATTGCAGCGGCACTCTTAGCGCTGACTACTCGCGAAGGTGTTGCAATTCGCAACCAAGCCGGATTGCAACCCGCGGCTCAGCCACGTATCCCGCTGTCGCGAAGTGCCGTGGGTGAACGAATCCGGGTCCACACGGCCGGTTGCCATGCGCTGCAACCGGTCGTCGCCCACCGCCGCGGCGGCGCGCAGGCCGTCCTGAATTTCGCCCGGCTTCACCACGCCGCGCTGTTCGGCGGAATTCCCCCAAACGCCAGCGAAACAATCGGCCTGCAGTTCCAGGCGAACGGACAGCGGATTTTGCTCCCGCGGATCCTGCAGTTGCTCGCGCCGCACTTTTTGCTCGATCCCGAGCAGGTACTGGACGTGGTGTCCGAGTTCATGCGCCACGACATACGCCTGCGCGAACTGGCCCGGCGCTCCGAAGCGGGTCTTCAGCTCGTTCATGAAGCCGAGATCGAGATAGACTTTCTGGTCGCCGGGACAGTAAAACGGCCCGATGGCAATCTGCGCCTCTCCGCATGCCGAAGGATATTCGCCGCGATAGAGCAGCAGCTTCGCGTGGCGGTAGGTGTGACCCGTCTGCTCGGGAAGGATGCGATCCCAGGTGGATTGCACATCGTTGAGCACGAACCGGATGAACTGATACTCGGGCTTCTCCTGCGCGTCCTGCGCGCTGGTTCCCTGGCCGCCCGGCGCGACCGGTGAACGATAGGGCGCGTTCGTGACAGGGCTGGTAGCTGGACCGGCGTCGGGGCTGCCCCCGCCCGAGAAGACCGAGAACAGATTCTGATGGAACAGCAAGCTAAGAACGCCTACGACCAGCACTCCGCCGATGCCAAGGTGAATGCCGCCGAAGCCGCTGCCGCCAAACCCAGGGCCGCCGAAGCCTCCGAATCCACCGCCGCCACCGCCGCTATAGTCGCGGCGATCTTCAATGTCCTGGTCCGAGCCGTCTGGGTTCCAATCCATAGCACCAGTTTGATGCACCCGAAACGCCAGAACGTCACGCCGGCAAAACGTCGTAGGGCCGCATCATCTCGTTGTCTTCATGCTCGGCCAGGTGACAGTGCCACACATAGCGCCCCGAATAGCCTTCAAACGGAACGATAATGCGCGTCACCAGCTTAGGGTCCGCCTGCACCGTGTCCTTCCAGCCGGTTTCGTTGGCGGCCGCGGGCATCGCATTGCCGAAGTACCGGAGTCCGCCGCCATTCCGGAAAGCAAACGCATCGAAGCGTCTCCGGTCCAGAATTTGAAATCGCACCAGATGCAGATGGATGGGGTGCGAATCGTCGGTGAGGTTGATCAGGCTCCAGATTTCGACCGAATTCAAGCGCGGCTTCTCGGTGACGGGCATCGCCCAATGGGTGTTGTTGAGCAGCATGCGCATCGGCGCGGCAACCAGGTTATCCACCTCGCCCAGCGTGAGTTCTCGCGTGGTGACGGCTTCGCTCTCCGCGATCCGGCGGACGGTGCGCAGAGACGAGGGAAGGCGGCTCGTGTCATCTACCTTCCCAGCCGCGACGCGGAACTGCAACAACTCGGTGGGCCCGCTCTTCAGCACCGCGCGCTCGCCCGCGAGCCCCGCGAAATCGACGATCAGGTCGACCCGCTCGCCGGGCGCCACGATCACGCGCTTCATCGGTACCGGAGCGGGGAGCAGTCCCTGATCGCTGCCGATCTGCATCAGCGATAAGCCGGGTATCTCGAAACGATAAAACCGGGCGTTGGAAGCATTCAGGAAACGGAAGCGATAACGGCGCGGCTGCACCTCCAGGTACGGCGCGAGCTTGCCGTTGACAAGCGCGGCGTCGCCGTAGAATTCGGGTACCCACGGCGCGTTTGGCTGGCCGGAGTCGGGATAGAAGAGCTGCCCGTCGGGCGTGAAACTCCGATCGCAGAAAATCATCGGGATCTCGTACGCGCCGCGCGGCAGGTTCAGCCGGTCTTCGAAATCATCGCGGACGATATAGAAGCCAAAGAGGCCCGCGTAGGTGTTCAACCGCGTAATCCCCATGGCGTGGTCGTGATACCAGAGCGCCGTCGCTTCCTGACCGTTCGGATAGCGATGGGTCTCCGCATGGCCGGGCGTGTACCAGGCCTCGGGATACCCGTCGCTGCCCGGCGGCACGCGTCCGCCATGGACGTGAACCACGTTGCGCACCGCGGGATTGGTTTTCTCCGCGCCGCACAAGTTATGGTCGATCGGCAGGAAATGACTGGTGGGAAGTTGGTTCACCCATTCAATCGAAACCGGTTGGCCGCTGCGCGCTTCGATCGTCGCGCCCGGCCACGTCGAGCCGTAGGTCCAGACACGCACCGCAGGCAGATCGCGATGAACCGCGACACGCATTTCTCGCATAGCGATCCGATAGCGCGGAACCGGCCCGGATTCCACCGGCTTGGCTACGGGCAGCAGCGGCAGCGGTTCCAGAAACGGCGTCAGCGATTCAGGATGGAGAGTAAGTGGCTGTTGTGCGTGGCCGATAACGCCAAGCAGGGGAAGAAAGGCACGTCGCGTAAGAGGCACAGACAAAAGAGCGGGGCAGCCGTCAGGAACCGGGCGGCTGCCCCGCGATGACTCCTTATCCAGTTACTGGAACTACTTCGATACTACGAGTCCCGTGTTCGCGTCCAGTATGAACGGCGCTAGATTCCCCGCCGAACTGAAGTTCAGCATGTTTGTGATGGAACCGGCCAGGGCATCGAATGAGCCCCCGCCGAGCCGCTGCCCGCCGAGCCAATTGTCTTCGATGAAACGGATGATCGAACTTTGGTCGGTAAGGGTGTGATCCACGAAGTTGGGCTTGGCGTAGGGCGAGATCACCATGAAAGGAAGGCGCGGTCCATATCCGCAGCGGCCTTGGGCATTGATCGTGGCCGGAACGGGACCGGGCAGAGCCTGCGTTCCCGTGCCGCAGTTTCCCGGACCAAGAAGGGCATCGGCGCTGCTCGCCGATTGATTCACGATCGGACTCATCTGGTGGTCATACCAGCCGTCCGAATCGTCATAAGCGATGATGACCAGGGTGTTCTTCCAGGCCGGCTGATTCTGAAGGAAGTTGATGGTGGTCACCACGAAGTCCTGTTCATCGATCGGATCGGAATAGCCGGCGTGGCCGTCCTGGAACCCGCGTGCTTTGAGGAAGCTGACGGCGGGAAAGTTGCCGGCGGATACGGCGGCAAAGAAATCATCGATATCGTACTGATGATTCGCGGCGTCCTGGTGGCCGATGGCGGCCAGGGAGGTCGGCCGTGCGTGGGTCGGGTTCGCCGTCGACGGGTAGTATTGGAAAGGCTGGTGATGCGGGATATAGTCGGCCTTGGTTGTATTAGTGACTTTCGAAGTCGTGGTGCGGCTGCACCCCGTGGTGCCATCCGGATTGACGATGTTCAGATTGAATCCGCCCGAGAAGAAGCCCCAGGTCACATTGCGGGCGCTCAGCAGGTCGCCGATGTTCTGGCCGCCCATCTGAACAACGCCGGAACCGGCGCAAACATCGCCCATCGGATCGGGGTCGCCGATCACGGTGGTGGAACCGAAGCCTCCGTCAACCGTGTCGCCCGACGCGTTCGCCATGTCGGTTACGCCGTTGGTTTGGCCGGAAACCAGATTGATCGCGCCCACGGTGGAGGGTCCGAAGTTCGTCCCGAACGAGTTATCGTTCATGGCATACTTCTGCGCATAGTTCCACAGCGCGGTCACCGTGTTTCCGTCGTAGTAGCCCATGGTGAGACCGGTCGTCGTCACTGCGGCGGGCGGTGCGCTGGGCGGGGGTCCGGCGGTGCCAACCGACATCGGGAACAGATCCATCAGACCGCCATGGAACGCCATCTGCTCGGGAGTGTAGTCGTGATCCTGGTCGGCAGTCGCGGCCTGCGAACGATCCAGACGGAAGGGATTGGTTGCGCCCGATCCGTTGGCCGTGTTCAGGTTCGGGTTGTTGTTGCGAAGTCCTTCCGTAAAGCCGTTGACATTCGGCGTGCCGGGGGCGGCGGTGAACGCAGGCTCACCCGGCGGGTTAAAGGCAACCGGATAAGTTCCGAAGTAATGATCGAAAGACACGTTCTCCTGGAAGATGACCACGATGTGCTGAATCGGCGTGGCCGGGGCGCTCGGGGTCGCTGATGTTACCGTGGCCGCGTCTAACATCGGCATGGCCGCTAACAGTGCGGCGGAGAGAATCGAAACGGTTTGGCGCATAGCTCCTTTTGTACTCTGCTTGCAATTTGCGCCCAGGTGGGCGCGATGGTTAGACTATCGACCCAGAGTTACAAGGGAACTGAAGATCCGTTACTAAACGATTACAAAAAATTGGGCTGTAAGGAAGCTTACGCGTATGTAGGCCGCGAGTGTTACAACATCGCGCTGAGCTCGCGCGAGCCGATCGCTTCGTCCGCGAACGTAAACGTTCCATGGTCGCGCATTTCCCGCGCGGCGCGAAGGAACGCGCCGAGTGCCGCGCGCGACAAGGCGCTTCCCACGCTCACCCGTTTGACTCCCACGGCCGCTAGTTCCGCCAGATTCAATCGGACGCCTTGCAGGCCCATGACGACGTTTACCGGCCGGTCAACGGCGCCGACTACTGACTCGATATCGGCTTTACTAGTCAGTCCCGGCGCATAGAGTACGTCCGCGCCTGCGGACTGGTAAGCCTGCAGGCGCGCGATGGTGTCTCGTAAGTCGGGTCGGCCCACGATGTAATTCTCCGCGCGCGCGGTCAAAGTGAAAGGAAACGGCAGACCGCGTACGATTTCAGCGGCGGCGGCGATCCGGTCGGCGGCGTGTGCGATCTCATAAGGGGCGGCATCGGCCCGGCCCGGAAAGTCTTCAATCGAGCCGCCCGCCAGACCGACTTCCGCCGCCCGCTGAATGGTCGCCGCGACGCTCTCGGGCGAATCGCCGAAACCGTTCTCAAGGTCGGCGCTGACGGGCAGCTCAGTCGCCAACACGATAGCGGCGGCGTGCTCTATGGTTTGATCGCGGGTAACCGTGCTATCGCGCTGCCCGATCGAGAACGCATAGCCGGCGCTGGTGGTCGCCAGGGCTTCGAAACCCAGATGGGCCAGCAGGCGCGCCGTGCCGAGATCCCACGGGTTGGGGATAATGAACGCGCCGTCACGCTCGTGGAGAGCGCGAAAAAGCTTTCCTTTTTCAGCCTGAGTGAGCATCGCGGTTCACGCTTGCGGGACAACGATTGCGGGAACTCCCAGCGTTCGATCGACGGCTTGCACAAAGTTTCTTTCTTCGCGCAGGATCAGGCGCTTCGTCTGAGCCATGCCGAAGTTATCACGCGCCTCCGGGTCGGTGCGCAAGCGCGCTCGATAGGCCTCATAAGAAGCCAGACTATCGAAAGCGATTAGTCCCCAGGCAACGTCGTTCGTACCCTCGTGAGGCAGGAAATACCCGATCAGGTGACCGCCGCAGCGCGGAATGATGCGTCCCCAGTTATCGGCGTACTCTTGGAATGCCTCGCGTTGAAACGGATCGATCTGATAGCGGATGATGCAGGTTACGTTCATCTAGAATTCTCCTTTGGACCAGTTTGCAGGGTACCGGACCTGCACGCTTCGTTGTCCAACGAAGTGTGGAGTGCTACCGTTGGCTGGCTTCTCCGGCAAGAACGCGCCGGTTGAACTCCCCAGACTGTTTGCGCGGCACGCTCAATGACTTCCATTCCGCCGCGTTGAAGTGTTTGGCCAAAAGCACGATCTGCCCGCAGTGATAGGCGTAGTGAGCGACCTGGCGGTTGATGGCCTGCATCACCGAATGCGGTTCGCCGCGAATGGTTATGGTTCGATTCAAGTCGGCGTCCGAAAGAGGCGCGAGTGCGCTGAACAAGCACTGCCAGCCCTCTTCCCACAGCGCGTAAACCGCTTCGCGGGTAGCGGGCGGTTCTTCGAACTCGGAGTCTCGATTGCGATCGGGCTTCTCGCCATCGCTGGTAAGAAAATCGGTCCATCGCGATCGCATATTGCCGGCCATGTGCTTGACGATTACGGCGATCGAGTTCATTTCGCCGTCCAAAACAGCGGAGAGTTGTTCGTCGTCGATTTGCGCCATGCCTCTTTCAGCTAGCTGCTTGTAGTAATGGAAGAGCGCGATTGAGTCTGCTAGATAGGAAGTGGTGAACTGCAGGGCCATGCTGCTATTCTCGCTTGTGCGGGCGTGGGGATTGATCAACCCGATAACCTACGCCAGCAGGCTATGCCCAAGCCCGTTCAAATCCGTCGTCCGCGCCGGCACACGCGTTTCCCTCAACACTCACTCACCGCGACGGCGCCGGTGTCCCCCGGAATTGGCGCAAGCAAGAAAGAAGCAGAACAGTAGCTCTTCGCGCGGCAGCGCTAAAGCCCAAAGAACTGAGACGCGCTTTACTTGCTATTGTTCTGACGTCAGTGACACCGCCCTGATGTTAACTTGTCCGAACCCAAGACTTTTGACATAGATCTGTAGCGGCTTTCCCAATTGTGGAGGGTTAGCGCCTGAGCTATACGTAATCGCATCCGTAACGAAAGTGCCGCCCGTTGGGGTAGCTTTACTGCTGGATGCTAACACCACGTTCCCGGCCTTGAGCGACGCCAAATAACCGGTAAACGGTACATCCGCACGTGCGCCGATCTCAATTTTAAGAACGTAGTTGGTATTGGCCTGAACGGTGTCGCTAAGCGTCTGCTGGATGGACCCGGTCCCCTGGGTGTATCCGAGCGCTGCGACAAGAATTCCCTGGGGTGGTGCGGCTGGATATTGCTCCGTAGACAATTTTGCAATAGAGGTGACTGGACCACACAGCCACTCGCTGATACTCTGCGATGTGTAGCATCCAGCGCCCGGCGAACACGACAATTGATCTTCAAGAAAGAGCGGATTCGCGATTGAGATACCCGTGCTTTGGGCAAACGCCGTGCCGCTGCTCAGCGACGCGGACAGTAGCAAAAGTACTCATCGCATTCTCATTTGTCTTTCCTCAGTCCAGAAATTCCGGCAGCGAAAGTGTATCACTTGGCTGGCAACGTTGATTGGTCAAGTACGGTTCTGGTGAATCCAGCCTTGCGCTCGCTCTCCGTTTCTATTGAGTTTTCGCAGAGGACTTTTGAGCCCCCAAATCATGAGTTCCATGCTCGCTGTGGCGACGCTGATACCGGCGTGATGGCCGGTCCTCACCAATCACTTACCGCGAGGGCTCCAGTGCCGCCCGGGATGGGGAGCTGGCTCATCGCGCCGGACGTGGTGTTGATCACCGTAAGCTCGCTGGTTCCGTTGGAAAGGTAAAGCGCGCTGCCGTCCGGCGCCAGCACCATCCAATAGGCATCCACCGGATACGAAGCGTTCACCGTGCCCGTGGCCGCGTCCATCGCCAAAACTTCTAAGCCGGGATTCGCATATTCCTCGACCAATCCGTACAGTGTGTTGCCATCGGGGGAAACTTGTAGGGCGGTAAAGGATTGAGACCAGGTAATCGGAGCCTGGTAAGTGGTTTCGGCCCCTGAAGCCACGTCAACTGCCGTGATTGTTTTGGTGGAATTGCTGAGGTCCGCAGTACCCGTATAGAGCATATGGCCGCCCGGCCCAAGCGCGATCCCGTCGCTGAAACTATCGACAGGGTAGAACCCGATAATCTTGCCCGAGGCCGCGTCGTAAACACCCGTCCCGCTAGTTGGTTGGGTCGCCCCATAGGTCGACGGCAGAAGTTCGCAGCAGAGATCCTCCCAATCGAGGTCGACGAATAACACATTTCCCGCGGCTGAAGTCAATATGCCGTCTATGAACAATTGATAATCGCCGTAACCACTGAAGGGGACGACCGTAGTAAATTGTCCCGTTGACAAATTATAGGCCTGGAGGACCGTCGAGTCATCCAGATAGAGATTGCCTCCGCCGAGCGCCAACGTCCCGGGATCACTAGAGTTTTGCTGGTCGAGCAGAAGATTGACAAGCATTTGGTTTTCCGGCAGGGAGAAGCCTTGAATCTGGGTGTACATTCCCGGAAAGCCCGGGCAGTAACCGTCTAAGGCCACCTGAAGCGACTGCCCGGGGCCGCACGACATCACGTAGACTTCGCCCGGTCCTCCCGTTAGGACGAAGACCGGCATCGGGCCCACGGAAATTTGGCTTACCTGCTGCGTGGTTGTATCGACGGCGGCTAAATGGCCGGTGCCTGCGCTGAGCAGCCATAGCTCGCCGGCCGGCGAAAACTGGCCGTAAGTCAAGGGCCCCGGCGTCTGAAGCGACTGATTCTGCACGGTCCCACTCGCCAGATCAATAATCTCGGGAACAAGTATGCCGCCCGCAACCACCATCTTTGTGCCGTCCGAAGTAAAAAGAAGCTCTAAGGCGCCGTACCCATCGTAGCCGGGAACTGCCGGCCCGGGCGTCAGCTCAAGCGAGGGCAAGCCGATCGTCAAGAGGGACAAGCTGTTGTTCTGTAACGTCAGCGCGTAGGCGGTACTTCCGCTGGCCGTTGTAACGGCGATAGCTGGAGCCGTAGTGGACACCCGATCGAGAATGGAGAAATCCGATGCTTTATAAAGCGTCAAAGTACTCGAATTCGAGCCGTTCTGAGCAGCTACCAGCAAACCGGCCCCGTCCGATGTAGCCGAGACGCCATTGACTGTCTCGCCTTTCGCAAGATTCAAAGTACCACTTACCGCGAACGACGGGAGCTTGAAAGCCAAGATCTGATCGGTGTCGTTAGACGTGGATACGTATAGCTCCTGGCCGTTGGGCGAGAGGCTATAGTACGGACCCTGCCCGAGGTAAGTACTCGAAAATAGCTTGTCGACCAGGATGTTTCCTGTGCTCGCTTCGATTGCAAGCAACTCCAACGAGGCGCTGAATACGCCGGCGCTGCCCCCAAGCACGTATACAAGGTCCCCTTTCGGGCCGAAGAAGAGTGCCGACGGTAGGGTCGGAAGTGAAACGGACATTTTTAATGCACCATCAGCGACCCCGAAAACCGCGATCTCATTCGTGCAGTCACAACCGTCAATGCTCTGCACCGACACCCACAGCCGCGCTCCGTCGGGCGAGAGAGCCATGTTGTGGGCGAAAGGCACGGTAGGAAGCTGACGCACCGATTGACCCGTCGTCAGGTTGTACGTCGAAGCTGCAGCAGGCCCATCCGGCACCGTAACAAACACATGCCCTGCGCGCAGCGGCGCCGTTATGCAGAGCAACGAAAGGCTAAGCAGAATCTTTGTCCGGGTCATCTGGTGATTCCTCATCGCACGATAGCCTAAAGCCTGGCATTCTAGTGCCGCACTAAAGTTGGCGGCGGCGCGGGAGACAAGATGACTAATTCGATTGGGCGTCTGCCCGGCGCGAGCCTGAGTCCAAGCGACGTTAAGCTTTCATTCACCGAAGCGAGGTCTTTGGGATCTATCTTCAGACTGAGCCTCAGGACCCCACTGAGACCGGTTTCGTTCACCACCGGTTTACCGAGAACCTGTTCCAGCGCTCCGGCTATCTGATCGGGAGTGGCGTTGAGCGCGCGCAACGTCTGTGATTTGTGTTCGTACGAAGCGAATCCGGAACCAGGCGTGTTCGTGAAATGTGCCTGCGCCTCGGCCGCGGCAGTAAGCACGTACGCATCTTTCGTCTCCGAACGATGCTCGATGCGTACATGGCAGCCGGTAGAGATTGCCAGTTCGATCGCTTGCGTGAGTAGCTTCGGATCCGCACCAGGCGCGTCGACATGCAACTTATAAAGCGTATCCGGAACATCAGCGCCGGAAGTAATCCGGGACGGCAGAATACCCGTGCCCTCGTGTAGTAACGTCTTAACTGCTCCGTTGGTGATGTCCAACTGGCCGGGCCCGAAAATCATGATGTGAGGATTCGGCTGTTTGCCGCCGATCGCCGGATCTCCCGGCGTGAGTTTGATTTCAAACAGCGCGTCCGCGGCATCGTTCGTATCGCCGGTTTGTTCGGCGATGGCTTCCGCCGTCGCTTTCTCCAGTTCCGCCTTCACCTTGGGGTCGACATCGCCGCCAAGGGTAACCGGCTTTCCATCGGCCAATGCGAGAAGCTGCGAGGCCTTCAGTTCCTCCGGACGAATGATCGTACTTACCACGCGCGCGTCGGGACCGATGACCATCGTCGTCGGGCGCGACTCGACTCCGAAACGCTCAAACACCTTTCGGGAGGTATCGATGCCAATCCATCCGGTGATTGGTTTCTTCTTGAGGAAAGCTTCGACATCCGCGGGATCTTCGTCGTCCACGGAGATGAACTGCACCTTCGCCGGATCGACCGACGCAACGAGCGAGTTCAGCACCGGTATCTCGCCGATGCACGGCGCACACCATGTGGCCCAGAACTCCAGCACAACAACCTTCCCGTGGAGGCTTGCCCAATCGGCCTTCGCGCCGTCGGGTGCCTGGAGGAGGTGGGTGAAAGCAAGCTCGGGCGCGGGCGCTCCGGGCTTGGGCATATTCGGGTTCAAGATCGAAGACTGGGAGTAAGCAGCCGCCAATGCGGAGATGACGAAGCAGAGTAATAACTTCACAGACGATGCCCCTGATGGTTCAGCTTACTACTTGGGCGAGCGATCTGATTGAATTGATCTAGCAGCCCGTGGTAGTAACCGCTCCGTCGCCGCCGCGGCTCTGTAACCCATGCGCCCCGAACGAACAGAACCGACTGATCTTATGGAGCCGCGCTCGTGAGTAAGTTGTGCTTTCGACTACTACCACGCGGTGCAGAGCGCTAAAGCATATAGTCGCCGGCTAAAGTAGACGAAAAGAGGCCACTCTGGAGGAGCAGCCTCTTCTTACAGCAGTCGTTTGGGTCCGATGTTATCTGTGTTCGGCGTGCATCTCGTGATGCTCCACGCGCGGCCCGCTGAAATGCACCGGCGCGGAGTACGGATGCACGTATGCCCCACGGTTCACCCAAGTTCGGCCCCAGGCGTGGTTATCGATCAGAATTCCATGCGAGCGCCAGGCAAATCCAACGTTTCCCCAGCCCCAAGGCGCAAACGCGGCTCCGATGGTGATGCCGCCGCCGAATCGGATCGCTCCGCCAACGAAGAAGCCGGGACGCGGACCATAAAACACGATCGCCGGATCATAGTAAGGAACGTAGTAAAGTCCCGGCGTTACCGGCAGAATCTGGATGTTGCCGGGATCGTAGATGACGGTTTCATACTGGCCGCTGCGGAGGTAGCCGTAGTTGTAAGCCTGGGCGCGATCCTGCTGCACGGCGTCCATCACATCGTTGCGCTGCGCCAAAACCGCGCCGCCCAGCTGCTGCGTCCAACCCATGTTGCTCGCCATATAATTCAGCACGTTGGGAAATGGAACCAGCGCAATCACGCTTGGATCGAACGGAAGCCGGTCTTCCTGAATCGCGGCGGCGAGTTGATCGCCGTGGAGATAACTGTGAGCATTCGCCCATGCGGCAGCGTCGGGAATCTGGTTGTAAAACGTGGATGCGGTGAGCACCTGCGCCAGCAAGCCGTCCGGATAGAGCGCGATCGGCCCTACCAATTGTGCGATCTGCTGCGGCGGCATCAAAGCTGGATAACCCTGCTGCCCATATCCCGGAGGCGCCTGGTTCGGATATCCCTGAGGATATGGCGCTTGCGGATATTGGCCCTGTGGCGGGGGATACTGCCCTTGAGCAGGATACCCTTGGGGCGGATACTGCTGAGCGGGAGGATACTGCGGTTGCTGTTGCGCGGGCGGCGGATAGTCCTGCGCGAAGGCGGACGGCGCCGCGGCCAGCGCTCCAGCTACGAGTGCAATCGGGATATATTTGGGAACGATGTTTCGAATCATTTCTTCAGCTCCATCTGGGCGGCGTCTAGGGTTGGCGTCAAACTGATCGCTGCAATTGCTCACCCACTTGATAGATGTCTCGCAAATTCCTGCGTTTCGACCCGCCGCATTAACGCTTACTCATGATGCGGCTCAAGTGATACGGCTCAAGTGACGTTTTCACGAGAAACCCACGGGAGCGCTCTACTACCTGCTGTGCGGCTCCTTGCTCTCCTTTCCGACGCGCTGCGTCATCGCGCCGAACGCCGATCGATGACATCGGAGCGCGCGCTCGGCCGCCGCGGCGAAGACCATGCGCACCGGTTTCTGGAAAAGCGCGGCTTCCGCGTCGTGGCCCGTAACTATCGCGCTCCAGCCGGGGGCAATGAGATCGACCTGGTCGCCTGGGACAAGGAGCATCTGGTGTTTGTCGAAGTGAAAACCAGAACGGCGGATGACGTCTCGACCCCCGACCGCGCCGTCACGCCCGAGAAGCAGCGCCGCCTCGTCCATGCCGCCCGCGATTACTCCCGGCGGGCGAACGTGGACTGGGGCTACGTCCGGTTCGACGTTGTCGCCGTGGTGGACGGCCCCAAGGCCGTGATCCAACACTACCCGGACGCGTTCGGCATCCACCCGGACGCGTTCGGCATCCACCCGAACGCATTCGATAAGCGGGCCTAGGTATATTTATAAAGTTGCCTGAGCTTCGTAAGGACCCCGTCACCGATCGATGGGTGATCGTGGCCACCGACCGTGCACGGCGGCCAAGCGATTTCGTTCGCGAGAGCGTCTCATTCACCCCTGGGCGCTTCTGCCCTTTCTGCACCGGCCATGAAACCAAAACGCCGCCGGAGGTCCTGGCGATTCGCGACAGCGGCGGGCCCAATCAGCCTGGCTGGTCGGTGCGCGTGGTGCCCAACAAATTCCCGATTCTCGGAATCGAAGGCGACCTGAACCGTCAGGGCGAAGGGATGTTCGACAAGATGGACGGCGTGGGCGCCAACGAGGTCGTCATCGAGACCAACGTCCATACCGATTCGCTCGCCGATATGCCGGAATCTCAACTCGTGCGCGTGCTGTGGGCGTTTCGCGAGCGCATGATCGACCTCCGAAAAGACCGGCGATTGCGCTATATCCTGATCTGCAAGAACCACGGCGCCGCGGCCGGAGCTACGCTGGAGCATCCGCACTCGCAACTCATCGCGCTTCCCGTGGTTCCCAAGCGCGTCCAGGAAGAGATCGATGGCGCGCGCGACTACTTCGCCAACAAAGAGCGGTGCATCTTCTGCGATTTAATGCGGCAGGAGATCAAAGATACCAGCAGAGTGGTCACCGAGACCGACAAGTTCGTCGTTCTCGAACCCTGGGCTTCGCGGTTCCCGTTCGAAACCTGGATACTTCCGCGCCGCCACCAATCTCACTTCGAAGCAAGCGATCAATCGGACTTGCAAAGTCTTAGTTGGGTCCTGCGCTCGACTCTTCGCAAGTTAGACCGGGTGCTCGAAAGGCCGCCTTATAACTTCGTGCTCCATACCGCGCCGATTCAGGAGTCGGTGAACGATTTCTATCACTGGCACATCGAGTTGATGCCGCGGTTGACCAAGATGGCGGG
>NZ_CAJCHS010000132.1 GCF_903970205.1 Nevskia soli
ATCGACATAGCCAGCATGGTGAACACGAGGTTCGTGGCGCCAACCGCCACGGATTGTAAGTCACCCGATACCTTGCTGAATCCCGCCTGCGCAAAGATATCGTTCAAGTAATAGAGAATCGCATTGATCCCCGAAAGCTGATTGAAGAATCCGATCGAAACGGCCAGAAAGATCGGCAGCCAGTGGTCGGCGCTGAACAGCCGCGCGCCGGAGTGCGAAAGTTCTTCATCGCGGTCGCGGACCATGGCGCGCAACTCGCCTTCGACGTCGTCCTCGCCCAGCAGCGTGAGTACGGAGCGGGCTTCGCCGGTGCGGTCGCGCTGCACCAGCCATCGCGGACTGCGTGGAATCGCGAACAGCATGAGGAAGAAGAACAAAGCGGGCAGCGCGGAGACACCCAGTTTCCATCGCCACTCCGCCGCACCGAAGTGCTGTATTCCAATCATGTAGTTCGAGAAGTAAGCCAGTAGAATCCCGGCGACGACGTTGAACTGGAAGAACCCGACTAACCGGCCGCGCAGCCGCGCCGGCGCCAGTTCCGCGATATACATCGGCCCCAGCACCGATGACGCGCCCACGCCAAGTCCCCCGATAAATCGAAATGCAACCAGAGAAGACCAATTCCAGGAAAGAGCGCACCCGAGCGCCGAGATCACGTAGAGAACGGCAACTCCACGCAGACTATCCCGCCGCCCATACCGATCGCCCGGGAGGCTCGCCGTCATCGCGCCGAAAATGGTGCCGATTAATGCGATGGCAACGGTCAGCCCCAGGGCCCGCGGAGACAGATGGAACTGAAGGGTGAGCGAGGCGGTGGTGCCCGCGATCACCGCGGTATCGAATCCGAACAACAGACCGCCCAGTGCGGCGACTACGGTACTCTTGACCAGCGAAGCAGAAAGCGTCATGTCAGCGAGCTAAGTATATGACTGCGCCGCCAGCGCAATTGCGCCCAACACTCCGGCCCGGTCTTCCAGCGCCGGCGGGACTACGTACTCATCGATCGCTTCCAGCAGCACGGGCGACTGTACATAACCATTGAGCACGCGCAGTAACTCAGCCCGCACCAAAGGAAACAGTTGGGCCTGCTTCATCACGCCGCCGCCCAGGATAAACCGCTGCGGAGATAGCGTAGTAACCAGGTTCGCCAGGCCCAGCGCAATGTAGTTTGCCTCCAAAGCCCATCCCGCATGGTCAGCGCTCAGCATCGACGCCGGCGTGTTCCAGCGCGACTGTATCGCCGGACCCGCGGCCAGGCCTTCGAAGCAGTCGCCGTGATAGGGGCAGACGCCTGCGAACGGATCGCGCGTCCGGTCATGCGGGAGAAAGATGTGCCCCATCTCGGGATGCACCAGCCCGTGCAGCAAGCGGCCGCCGACCACGGCGCCGCCGCCGATCCCCGTGCCGATCGTGATGTACACGAAGTCCGACAGCCCGCGTCCGGCGCCCCACCGCGCTTCGCCGAGAGCCGCCGCATTCACATCCGTATCGAAGGCGACCGGCACTCCCACGGCGCGCCCGATGGCTCCCGCCAGGTCGAAGTCGCGCCATCCCAGCTTCGGTGTCGAGGTAATATGCCCGAACGTACTCGACTCCGGCCTAAGGTCGACCGGGCCGAAAGAACCAATCCCGATCGCGCGCACGCCGCTTCCCCGAAAGAACGCCACGGCCCGCTCTACGGTCTGCTCCGGCATGGTCGTGGGGAACTCTGTTTTCTGCAGATCGTCCGGCCCGGCGCCGATGCCGCACACAAACTTGGTTCCGCCCGCCTCAATCGCTCCGTAGCGCAATCCGTCCTCCTAATTCACATGCAGTGTGGCACATGCAGTGTGGCACATCCAGTGTGGCCCAGCGCACTTCGCCGCACGCGCGTACATGGCTTTCCGATCCTACTCCACGCTACCGTGAGAGTAAATGGATAACGAATGGAATGTGCTGCCGCTCGCCGCGGGTTTCGGCGCGATCGCCGGCTTGCGGGCTTTCTCGGCGCCGGCCGCGATTTCGCGCGCCGCCCAGATGCGCGGGATCGATCTGTCGAACACTCCGTTGCAATTTGTCGCTCAGGCGAACGGCGCTCACGCGCTTGCCGCTCTGGCCTTAGGTGAACTCTTCGCGGATAAGTCGAAGCACATACCCAACCGGACCGACTGGCCCTCGCTACTAGCCCGAGCTGCGTCGGGAGCCTTGGCGGGCGCCTCGATCGCGCGCTCGAAGAAAGTTGACTGGTGGCCGGCGGCGTTGACGGGAGCAGCGGTGGCGATCGGAACGTCATTCGCCGGATTCCACTTACGACGTTTCGCCGGGGAATCGCTGCATGTACCCGACCGCGTCGTCGGTCTGGTTGAAGACGCGGTCGTGATCGGATCGGCAATAGCTTTGGTTTCCAGCCTGAGCCATCACAAATAGCTCAATTCCGGGTAGCGGCGATAAGCCGCAGCACTTACGGCTGTAAAACAAACAAAGGAAAGTACTCTAATCCTATTGCGTAAGGGGATTGTTGAACATATACTTAGCGAGCTGACGTCTCCGGCGAGCCTGTCTGACGCAGCCAAAGGAGTCTCGTGTTCCAATCAACTTACTCTGACCGCCTCAGGTGTTTCCGGTCAAACGCTTTCCTCTTGATTAACCCGCGCAAAACGGGGCGCGGGATCGCGCACTTTGCGCTCGGTATCGCGATAGCCGCAACTTGTCCCCTGATATTAAGCGCTCAATCGGGGGAGCCGACATCCGTAAACGCCGCGCATTTGTTCCGAGCGGACTTCGTCTCCGCACGAACGTTCTTTATTCCAGTGATCCCGGACGCGCAGCTGCTAACGCCGGCTTTTCGCGCCGGTTCGCCCGGATTCTCCAGCTTGCGGACGGGGCCGCGGCTTACTTCCTCTTTTTTGAGACCGGCCGGTGCGCCTCCGCCCGCAGCAACTAACACCACGTGGACCGGCGGCGCGGGCAACTTCAGCAACGCCGCCATGTGGACCGACGGCGTCCCGAACGGAAACTTCAACGCGTTTATCGACGGCGGCAACCCGGTCGCATCCGCGGTCACGCTCGACATCAATGCGGCGCTGAACAATTTAACGATTAGTTCGGGCGATAGTCTCGGGATTTCGAATAACTTGGGACTAACCGTCAACGGCACAAGCATCAGCAACAAAGGCCAGCTGATGTTAAATTCCGGCGGCAACGGTACCTTCTTGATTGTTGGCGGGAGCAGCCTGACACTGAGCGGCACCGGCACGGTCACCTTGTCGAACAATACCCAGAATTTCATCGAAGGTTCCGTGGGCACGAATACGCTGATCAACCAATCGACGATTCAAGGCGCGGGATTTATCGGCAATAACCAGCTCACCCTCTCGAACTCAGGGACAATTGATGCCAACGTCTCGAACCAGCTGGTCATCAACCCGAGCGGCGGGACCACCAACACGGGGACGCTCGAAGCTACGGCCGCAGGAACCCTAAGTCTGGAGAACGCGATCACCAATACAAATGGGACAATCCAGGCAAACGGCGCCGGTTCTACTGTCAATTTGGAAGGTGCAACAATTACCGGCGGCACGCTGGCAACTTCGGCCGGAGGCGTCATCCAGTCATTCGGCGCGACCCTCAGCGGCCTAACGAACTCAGGCACGTTATCGGTACCCAACAACAACGCGTTGACAATCCTTGGAACCATCAACAACACCGGATCCATCCAACTGAACTCGGGAGGCAATAACACCGACCTGGTTATCGGCGCACCAACGGTTACATTGACGGGCGCGGGGACGATCACTCTCTCGAATAACACTCAAAATTATATCTTCGGCTCAAGCGCGAGCAATACGCTAATCAACCAAACGACCATCCAGGGCGCCGGAGACATCGGAAATAATCAAATGGTCCTGACCAACTCCGGGACCATTGACGCGAACGACCCCACGCAGCTCGTCATCAATCCCAGCGGCGGCACGACTAATACCGGAACTCTCGAAGCTACCGCCGGGGGCACTTTGAATCTGCAGGACGCCATAACGAATACGGGTGCGACGATTCAGGCGAACGGCGCGGGTTCCACAGTCGCCATGTACGGAACCAGTATCACCGGAGGAACCCTCAGCACATCAAATGGCGGCGTGTTCCAATCCTTCGAAGCGACTCTCAGTGGGCTCACCAACGCGGGTACTTTGCAGATTACCAACAACAATGCCGTCACGCTGGCCGGCAACATCAGCAACACGGGTTCGATACAGTCGCTCTCCGGCGGTAACAACACGGAGATTATTGCTACAGGTACAGTCACCTTATCCGGCGGTGGATCGGTGACGCTGTCCGACAATAGCCAAAACTATATCTTCGGCGCAGCGGGAAGCCAATTGATCAACCAGGACAACACCATCTCGGGTTCGGGAGACATCGGCAACAACGCGATGGCGTTCACGAATCACGGGACCGTCGATGCAACGTCGGCGAACGGCAACCAACTGTTGATTCAGACGGGCACAGCGGGAACGACAAATACGGCAACGATGGAAGCTAGTTCCGGCGGCACCCTGCAGATCCAGAACACAGTCACTAACACCGGCGGGACGATCCAGGCGCTCGCGGGTACGGGAACGTCGGCGGGAGGAACTGTTCTATTGAATGGCTCTACGATCACCGGCGGAACCGTGCAAGGGCTCGGGACCGGTGTAAATGCCGGGGTGGTGGTTTCCACCGGCGCGACTTTAACCAGCCTTACTACGGCCGGAATTGTCGAGACTCCGAATAACAACGCGCTCACCCTGGCGGGAACCATCAACAATACCGGTTCCCTTCAGCTCAACTCCATTGGGAACAATACTTCGCTGGTCGCCAGCGGAACCGTAACTCTCACCGGCGGCGGTACGGTGAATCTGTCGAACAACACGCAGAACTATATCGACGGCGCGGCAGGCAGCAAACTAATTAACGTAAATAACACGATCTCCGGCGCAGGCGATATCGGCGACGGCGTCATGGCGTTCACGAATGAAGGCACGGTGGACGCCCTTTACAGCAATCACCTGATCATCAACACAGGAACTTCCGCGGTAACCACGAACACCGGCATGATGGAGGCCAGCAGCGGCGGCGTCCTTGAGATCGACAGCAAAGTCACCAATGAGACGAGCACCACCACGGGAACAATCGAAGCCCTGAACGGCGGAACGGTGTCGCTGAAAGGCGCCACGATCAACGGTGGAAACTTGCTGTCGACGGGGACGGGCGCGATTTCCGCAGCCAGTTCCACTCTGAACGGGAGCACTTATGCGGTCAACTTCTCAGGGAAACTCCAGACGGCAAACAACCAGCACGACACGCTTGAGGGAACCATCAACGACAACGGAACCATCTCTTTGAACTCCAATGGAAACGGCACGTACCTCAAGATCGGCGGAACGTCGGTGACACTGCAGGGTACCGGTAAAGTGGTGCTCTCCGATAATACCCAGAACTTTATCCAAGGTGCTTCCACGGGAACCGAGAAGTTGATTAATATGGTCACGATCTCCGGGGCTGGAAACATCGGCAACAACTTCCTGACGCTGGATAATGAGGCTACGATCGAAGCTACCTCGACGCTCGGTAATCACCTGATTATCGAAGCCGGAACCGGCGGCGCGGTCAATACAGGCACAATGGAAGCGGTTGGCGGCGCGACTCTCGAACTGGCCAACTCCATCAACAATGCGGGTGGCACGATCGCCGCGAGCTCCGGTTCTACCGTTCAGTTGGACGGCAGTCTCGCACTTACCGGCGGTACTTTGAGCGGCGCCGGAGAATTTGTGGCCTATGGCGCTTCTCTAAGCAACCTGACGAACAACAGCACGATAGCTGTTCCGAACAATACGTCGTTAACTCTGGCCGGAACCATCACCAATGCCGGGGCGATGCAACTGAACTCGGTCGGTAACGGCACGTACTTGATTGCTAACGGCGCTACTACGCTGACCGGCGGTGGAACAATCACGCTCTCCGATAACTCTCAGAACTTTCTTTCGGGGTCGAGCGGCAGTTCGTTCATCAACCAGAACAACACGATCTCCGGATCCGGAGATATTGGCCAGAACACAATCGCTTTCACGAACCAAGGCACGGTAGACGCGACTTCCGCCAATGGCAACCATCTCATTATTCAGGCAGGTGGCGCGGGCGCCACGAATACGGCGCTTATGGAAGCCAGTAGCGGCGGCACGCTCGAGCTTCAAAACATTGTCAATAACACCGGCGGGAATATTACTGCCCTGGCGGGCACGGGAACGGCAGCCGGCGGTACCGTCTTCATTAATGGCGCGACCGTTACAGGCGGTACGCTCAATACTCTTGGCACAGGCGTGAACGCGGGCACGATCGTCACGAGTGGCGGGACTCTCGTCAGCCTGACGAACGCCGGGGCAATCCAGATCAACAACAACACACAGTCGTTCGTAGAGGGGACGATCACCAACAACGGAACCATCGCGCTGAACTCGATCGGGAATGGCACTTACCTGTTACTGGACGGAAACGTTACGCTGAATGGAACCGGCTCGATCAATCTCTCCAATAACAATCAGAACTTTATCCAGGGTGCGTCCACTGGCCAAGAAGTACTTACCAACAACATAACCATTCAAGGTTCGGGGGACATCGGCCACGGTTCCATGGGATTGATTAACAACGGATTGCTGTTCGCCAACCAAAGCACGGCGCTGATCATAGATGCCAGTTCCGCCGGTTTCTCGAACACCGGAACTCTGGAGACCAGCGCGGGAAGTACTCTCAACATCACCGGACCTTTCAGCAACTTCTCGGGCACGACCTTAACCGGCGGGAAGTATCTGGAATCCGGGACGCTGGAGTTCACGGGAGCTGACATCGTGACCAACGCCGCCACGATTACTCTGACGGGACCGTCGTCAGCGATTGTGGACCAGAACGGCAATAACGCGCTGGCGGGCTTTACAACCAACGCCTCCGCCGGTAAGTTCACGTTAGCGGGAAGCCAGAATCTGACGACCAGCGCCGGTAGCTTCACCAACGCCGGCGCGATGCTGATCAATGCCGGCAGCACGTTCACGGTAGGAAACAACGGCAACACAACCCTCGCCACCAATTACACTCAGACGGCCGGATCTACAACCGTCAACGGCGTTCTCACTTCTTCGGCAAGTTCGGCCGGCACGCCGACCGTCAGCGTCATGGGCGGTGCGTTGCTGGGCGACGGAACCGTAGCTGACCCGCTCGCCTCCAGCGGCGTCGTCGAACCCGGCGATTCTTCCACCACGACCGGTAAGCTCGACGTGACCGGAACTTACGCACAAACTTCCAAAGGTTCGTTCGATGTCTCGATCGGCGGCAACACTGTCGGCACGAAGTACGACCAGTTGGATGTAAGTGGAAAGACCACATTGAGCGGCACATTGAACATCAAATCGATCAATGGCTTCGTCCCGACGGTAGGTTCCACTTTCGTTATCCTGGATGCCGGCTCGCTTACCGGCACATTCGCCACGGTCACCGGAACGAGTATTAACTCCTCGGAACACTATGTCGTGAGTTACACCGGGACGGAAGTCATCCTGACGGTAGCAAGTGGAGCGGGAGCCGTTCCCCCGAATTCACCCGCGCTTATCAGTGCTGCCCGCTCCAGCGATCCGCTTCACCTGGGCGTCGTGGCGCAGAACCGCTCCGTCGGTTTGGATGGCGCCTCGTCGCACGTAACCTTCTCGGCGAACAAAGATTTCTCCTTCGCCGCGCCCTCTCGCGGCATCGTGCCTCAGTTCAACTCGGCCGCGTTACGCCTGGGTCAACCTTCCGCTAACACGGGCTTCATGGCCAGCCTCGCGAATGTCACGGCGCCCCGGTTCACTTCGGCCGGCGCATTTGGCGGAACCAACCTACACACCGCTCTATCGCCTATCGCCCAGAATCCGGCGCGCAAGCTACTCAACTATCACCTCGACCTCGGCACGATGCTTTCTGTCGGCCGGAGCCGCGGATTTGCGGCCGCCGTGAAAGAGCTCACCACGCACTACAGCAACCTGGGCTACCTGGAATATCGTTAACCCACCTCCGAGGACCGCGGCTTCCCAGCCGCGGTCCTCATTTCTACGATTTGCCTGCTTCGTCTCCTAAGTGGTTTCCGGGGATCAGGTAATTCCGCACGTAATCCGCAACCGCATCTTCCAGTGAAGTGATAGGTTCCGTGTACCTCGTGGCCAGAAAGCGATCCATCACCGCGCGAGTCTGATACTGATACTTCCCGCGCAAAGCTTCCGGCATCTCGATGAACTCGATTCTTGGTTCCTTACCTAGCGCCTTGAACAGGGCATGACCTAAGTCAAGCCAAGTCCGCGACTCCCCCGCGCCGATATTGAAAATCCCGCTGATAGTATCAAGTTCCGCCAGATGCACGGTCATCTTCACGGCGTCCTTCACATATAGGAAGTCCCGCCGTTGATACCCATTCGCGAACTCCGGACGATAGCTCATAAACAATTGCATCGTACCCTTCTGTTCGATCTGCCGGAACGCCTTATTGACCACGCTTCGCATATCGCCCTTATGATCCTCATTCGGTCCAAAGACATTGAAGTACTTCAGCCCGATGAAACGATCCAGATAGCCATGCCGCTCCGCCCAAAGGTCGAAGATATGCTTCGAGTAACCGTATAGATTCAGCGGCCGCAAACTCTGCAACGGCAGCGTTTCGCTTAAATTATCCTCAAGCGCTCCATAAGTCGCCGCCGAAGACGCGTAGATAAACCGCGCATTCCTGCGCAGGCACCACAACCCCAGCTTCCTGGTGTACTCGAAATTGTTGCGGATCAGGTAAGCGCCATCCGTCTCCGTGGTCGCCGAGCAGGCGCCCAGATGGAAGACCGTGTGGATATCGGCCGGAAGATCCCGATCGTCTTCGAGCCGATGCGCCAGTTCATCCGCCTCCAGATACTCTTCGAACCGCAAGGGCGGCAGGTTCTTCCACTTCTCGGTCGTATCGAGGCGGTCGCAAAGGTAGATGTTGTCGAATCCGCGCCGGTTCAACTCCCAGACGACGGCACTTCCGATAAGCCCCGCTCCGCCGGTCACCAGCATGCGGCCGATACTCAGATAACGCATAACTCACCACGGTACCGCGGCGAACAATTCAGGTCATCCTGCTGACTTGATCCCGCCCTGCTAAGTTGTTAGAGATGCCGTCCCGCCCCGTCAGTTCGTTCATCGAGCATCACTTCCGTCACTTCAACGCCGCCTCGCTGATCGAAGCCGCGCGGGGATATAACGCACATCTCGAAAGCGGCGGCCGCATGTTCCTGACCCTGGCCGGCGCCATGAGCACGGCCGAAATCGGCCTCTCGCTCGCCGAAATGATCCGGCAGGGCAAAGTACACGGCATTTCCTGCACCGGCGCGAACCTCGAAGAAGACGTCTTCAACCTGGTCGCTCACGATTTCTACGAACGGATTCCGAACTGGCGCGACCTCACCCCCGCCGAAGAACAGGGTCTGCTGGAACGCCACATGAACCGCGTCACCGACACCTGTATCCCGGAAGCCGAGGCCATGCGCCGCATTGAATCCGTCATCCTCAAAGAGTGGATGGCCGCCGACCAGCGCGGCGAGCGTCTGTTCCCACACCAGTTCTTCTTTCGCATTCTGCAGAGCCCCGACCTCGAAAAAAGCTTCCAGATCGATCGGAAAGATAGCTGGCTCTACGCCGCCATGGAGAAGAATCTGCCCATGTTCGTGCCCGGCTGGGAGGATTCCACGCTGGGCAACATGTACGCCGGACATTGCATCTCAGGCGACGTAAAGAACGTCCACACCGTCCGAACCGGCATTGAAACCATGATGGAACTGGCCGCCTGGTATACGGAAACGTCGAAGTCGCACTCGATCGGCTTCTTCCAGATCGGCGGCGGCATCGCGGGCGATTTCCCGATCTGCGTCGTGCCCATGCTTCGTCAGGACCTCGAACGCCACGACATGCCGTTGTGGGGCTACTTCTGCCAGATCAGCGATTCGACGACGAGTTACGGGTCGTATTCCGGCGCCATCCCCAACGAAAAAATTACCTGGGAAAAGCTCAGCATTCACACCCCGAAGTTCATTATCGAATCGGACGCGTCCATCGTCGCGCCGCTCGTTTTCGCATACGTTCTAGGTCAATAAAACCATGTCAAACATCGCATTTCTCGGATTGGGAATCATGGGCGGCCCCATGGCTCGCCACCTGATCAAAGCCGGTCATAAAGTCGCGCTCTGGACCAACACGACCGAAAAGGCGCGCAAGATGGCGGAGGAGACGGGGTCTACATTCGCCGCCACGCCGAAGCAAGCCGCCGCAGACGCGGAGTTTGTCTTCATCTGCGTAGGCGACTCGAAAATGTCGGAAGAGGTCATTCTGGGCGAGAACGGTGTAATCCACGGCGCGAAGCCCGGAACCATCGTCATCGATACCACCACGGTCAGCCCGTCCAGCAGCCGCGCCGTCACGGAAATCCTGGCCACCCGCCAGTTTCCGTTCCTGGGCGCTCCCATTACCGGATCGAAGCCCGGAGCCGAAAACGCTGCGCTGACCTGGATGGTGGGCGGTGATCGCGCTG
Source organism: Nevskia soli (assembly GCF_903970205.1). GTDB lineage: Bacteria > Acidobacteriota > Terriglobia > Bryobacterales > Bryobacteraceae > Bog-113. The sequence goes on from NZ_CAJCHS010000132.1 coordinate 10,589, forward strand.
TCTTCGACAAGGTCCGCCCGCTGATGGAAGTCATGGGCAAGAAGATCTACTACTGCGGCGGCCCGGGAATGGGGCTGCACGCCAAGCTTTCTCAAAACCTGGTTCTGTCCAATGTGCTACAGGCCTTCAACGAAAGCCTGGTTCTGAGCACGAAGGCCGGTATCGACCCCGAACTCATGCTCGATATCCTCTCCAACAGCGCGGCCAAATCCGGTCTGATCGAATACAAAGCTCCGTTCGTCCTGCGCCGCGATTTCGAACCGAATTTTTCCACAAAGTGGATGCACAAGGATGTCGGCCTCATGTTGGAATCGGGAAAAGAGCTGGGAGTGCCCCTTTTTCTGACCGCGACCACCCAGCAGCTCTTCCAGAACGCCCTCTCGAACGGGCTAGGCGAGGAAGATATGTGCTCTACAATCAAGCCGTTGGAGCGAACGGCCCAAGTCGAAGTCCGCAAGAGATAAATTTTTCGAACTTTCCAATTTACGGATACAAAATTTGGTTGACGCTGCGTTTCTCTTCTACTAATATTGGAAGTAAGCCGGGGAGGACAGAAACTCCCACCAAAGCGAGACTAACCTCTAATAAGACCCCTGAAGCAAACCTCCCCGGCGCCCGCAAGGGTTTGGGTCTTTCAAGCCTCAATTCCAACTAATTTAGTAGACATTTCGGACGTCTCCATGAAACGATGTTATCATCCGGGCATCACCAGTTTGCATGACATTCGTTACCGTACTTGGATCCACGGGGTCCATCGGAACCAACACGCTGGACGTAATCCGGCAGAACCCGCTGCAGTTCAACGTTTTTGCGTTGGCAGCCGGCCGTAACGTCGAATTACTCGCGCACCAGATCAAAGAGTTTCTTCCCGAAGTCGTGGTCGTCCGCGACCCCGAACTGTACCCGATTCTTGTCGAAACGCTGGCCTCGATCGGGGTTCCGCAGAAGAGCTGGCCGGAACTGACCGCCGGCCCCGCGGCGCTCGTTCAGATCGCGACGGCCTCGAAAACCGACGTACTCGTGTCCGCGATCGTCGGCGTCACTGGTTTAGAAGCCACCTATGAAGCGGCGCGCAAAGGAAAGCGCATCGGCCTCGCGAACAAGGAGACGCTGGTATCGGCCGGCCGCCTCGTGATGCAAGCGGTTCGCGATCATAAGGCCGAACTGCTCCCCATCGACAGCGAACATAACGGCGCCCATCAATGTCTGCGCGCCGGCCGCCGTCAGGAAGTCGTCAAGCTGATTTTGACTGCTTCAGGAGGTCCCTTTCGCACGACTCCCAAGCACCTCTTCGCCGGGATTACACCGGCGGAGGCGCTGCGCCATCCCACCTGGAAGATGGGGAACCGCATCACCATCGATTCCGCAACCCTCATGAATAAAGGCTTCGAAGTGATCGAAGCGTGCTGGCTTTTCGACCTGGAGCCCGGCGAGGTGGAGGTGGTGGTGCACCCGCAATCGACGGTCCACGCCATGGTCGAATACAGCGACGGAAGCGTTCTCGCCCAGGTGTCGGCCACCGACATGCGCATGCCGATCCAGTACGCGCTCACCTGGCCGGATCGCCTCGCCGCCCCGGTTCCCCGCATCGCCTGGACGACTCCCCGGCACTGGGATTTCGAGCCGCCCGACTTCGATCGATTCCCGCTTCTTCGCGTGGCCTACCAGGCCCAGGAATCCGGTGATTCGGCGACATGCACGCTCAACGCAGCCGATGAAGTCGCCGTCGCGGCGTTTCTCGACGGCGAGATTCGCTTCCCGGAGATTGCAGCCGTTGTCGAAGAAACTCTTGACAAATTTCCTGCACGCCCGGCTCGGTCGATTGGCGATATCCTGAACATAGACGAAGAGTCGCGTACCCTCGCCCGCCGTCTGGTGGAGGAGCGGCACTGGGTTTCATCTCGAAAAGCAGCGTCCCAAAAAGCCGCACCTCAAACGACTCCCAATCAACCCACCGTAAAGGCATAAGCACTGGTCTAACCACGAAATGATCTCCGTTCTTTCAAGTATTTTTTGGCTGCTGGTTCTGCTCGGCGTCATGATCCTGATTCATGAGCTCGGACATTTCTGGGCGGCTCGAACTTTCGATGTCAAGGTCGACATCTTCAGCTTCGGCTTCGGCCCGCGGTTGTTCGGGTTCAAACGGGGCGAGACCGATTACCGGTTTTCCGCGATCCTGTTCGGCGGCTACGTCAAGATGGCGGGCGACCAGCCGAATGACGACAGCGCCGGCGATCCCCGGGGTTTCATGCTGAAACCGCGTTGGCAGCGACTCATCATCGCGGCCGCCGGACCGGTCATGAACATCCTGCTGGCAGTCGGACTTCTGACCGGGCTGTACATGGTCAAGTACCAGCATGTGGTCGAACCGGGCGGCGCGATCGTGGGGCACGTGGTCGCTGACTCGCCGGCCGCCAAAGCTGGCGTCCAACCCGGTGACAAAATCGTCCAGATCGAAGGGAAGAAAGATCCGAACTGGGAGGAAATCGAGCGCGATGAGATCGCCAGCGCCGAGCGCAATCTGAGCGTCACCCTGGAGCGGAACGGGAAGCTTATCCAGACCACCGTCACCCCGGTGCTCGATGAACGGATGGGAATCGCGACCTCCGGGTGGGAAGAAAGTACCGAAATCGTCGCCCAGGAAATCTCCCCCGGAATGCCGGCCGACACTGCGGGGCTCAAACCGGGTGACATCCTCGTCTCCATCGACGGCCAGCCGATCCGCTCGCGCTTCAAGCTGCAGGACGTTATTCGCGCCGCGAATGGCAATCCGGTGACGGTTGTGTATCTGCGCGGCGGCCAGCAGCACACCGTCTCGATCAAGCCGGTGATGAGCAGTTCCGACGGAAAGCCGCGCTTCATGATTGGCGTCTCGCCCATGCCGAAGCTGAACGTGGTCACCGAGAGCCTGTCGTTCCCCGCCGCGCTGCGTCAATCCATCCAATCCAATACCGAAAACGCGAGCCTCATTTTCGCTTTCCTTCGTGGGCTCGTGGAGCGCCGCATGTCGGCGAAAGCCGTCGATGGCCCCATCGGCATCGCCCGTCTTTCCAGCCGGGCCGCGCAGATGGGAGCCGCGGTTTTCCTCTCGCTGATGGCCAGCGTCAGCCTGAACCTGGCCATTTTCAACCTGCTGCCCATCCCCATACTCGACGGCGGCGTCATACTGACGCTTCTGGTGGAAATGCTACTCGGCCGCGACCTCAGCCTGAATTTTAAAGAGGGACTAATGAAGGTCGGCTTCGTCTTCTTAATGGCGGTGGTTGTTTTCGTGCTTTATAACGACATTTCGAAGGTGTTTACGCAGGGGTAAGGCCGCAAACCTGGAATCTTCGGCATTCGGACTTTCATCTGCTAGAAGGACCCCAGAATGGAACTTTCGTGTATCCGACACACGGCGCTGCCGAATACCACGAAGCTCTTTGCCGACTTCACGTACCATCCCGAACGAGTCCAGCAGTTTTACCCGTATTTGCCGGTAAGCGATGAGTCCTTCCGGCGCACAGCCGCTGCGATCGACTTCCCGGCTGAAAAACGTCAGGCGCTGGTAGACGCGCTCCGGGTCAAAAACGCGGATAACCCGCTGCTGGAGCGCATCGCGCAGCCGGGAACGGTAGCCGTGGTCACCGGCCAGCAAGTCGGTTTGTTTGGCGGTCCGCCATTCGCGATCTATAAAGCCCTGACTGCGATCCGGTTTGCCGAGCACCTAACCTCGATGGGTGTACCGGCAGTTCCTGTCTTCTGGATGGCAACCGAAGATCACGATCTTCATGAGGTGGATCACACCTGGTTCTTCGACGCCAATCATCAACCCGTTCTTCTGCAGGCAAGCGGGTCGGCAGTACCGGACCAACCCGTTGGAACGGTCCCTTTCGACCAAGTGCCGCTTGAGGAACTGAGACGGGTGCTGCACGGTCTGCCGTACGCCGAGGAAGCCTTCGATTTCGCCCGGGATACCTACCAGCCGGGCCGCACGATGGGTGACGCGTTCTCGTCGCTGCTCGATCGTTTGCTAACCGGTTTGCCAATTCTGCGAGTCGATCCGATGCTGCCGGAGTTCCGGAAGCTAGCGGCTCCATTGCTGCGCGAAGCGGTTCTCCGAGCGCCGGAACTGACTAGAGACGTGCTTGCCAGAAATAAGGAACTAACAGCGGCGGGATATCACACGCAGGTGCATGTTGAAGACGCCACCTCGTTCGTCTTCCTGCTCGACAAAGGACGCCGCCAAGCACTCAAGCGCCGCAATGGCGATTACGCGGCGCTAGCCGATCGTGCAGAGGACCTGTCCCCAAACGCCCTGCTACGCCCCGTCGTTCAGGATTCGATGATCCCGACCGTCGCCTATGTAGGCGGACCGGCCGAGATCGCCTATCTTGCCCAGTCAGAAGTGCTCTACCGCGAGTTGTTGGGAAGGCAGCCGATCGCACTGCACCGCGCATCGTTCACCGTCATCACCCCTCGCGAACACAAGCGTTTGGACCGTTACGGGCTCGAACTAACGGATTTCTTTCATGGGGAGCAACCCGTTGCCGAAAAGGCCGCGAAGACTCTAGTAGACCCGCGCGTTGCCGGCCGCGTCAGCGATGCCCGCGGCGCGGCGACGCAATCCCTCAGCCGCATGTTCGATGCGGTGGAACACTTCGATCCGTCGATCCGCAAAGCCATCGAAAAGAGCCGCCGGAAGATCGAGTATCAGTTCGAGAAGATCGACCGCCGCGTCGGCCGCGAGGCGATCCTGCGAGAAAAGGACGCGGCCAAAGATGTCGACGAACTCTACAACACGGTGTTCCCGCGCCACAAGCTGCAGGAGCGCGTCTACTCCTCGCTAGCGTTCGTGGCGCAATACGGCCCGGATTTCGCAATGCGCGTCTATGACAATATTTTGCTCGACTGCCCCGACCACCGCGTACTCACCCTCTAACGCCCGCATCGATCATCCGGATCTCGAGAAAGTCCCCGCTTTCCCGCCGACTAGCCTCCCAGATCCGCTTCTTCGCTGCGACCTGACGCTTACGCCGGAAGCACATCGATCTTCTTTTGCGGCGCCTGCCGAATCGTACTTGCGGCCAACTTCAAATGCGCTTCCGCCATCTTGTCCGGCATACGCGCGATCCATTGGTTCAACGACACATCCATATACCGCGACGTCTTGAACAACTCCAGGAATACGAGATCCTCCGTTCCCGTATTCTCAATGCAATGACCGGCCATGGTCGGGACAAACCCCACATCGTTGGCATTGAAATCCATGGTTCGCGCCTTG
>NZ_CAJCHS010000133.1 GCF_903970205.1 Nevskia soli
ATCTCCATCAGGTCGGAGGTTTCAGCGAGGATACGGGCGTAGTCGCGGTTTTCAAGGTTGAGTCCGGCGGGCATCCAAGCTTATTGTAGGAATCCGGAGATTCTATTCAGATCGAAGGGCCTGCAGGGGATCAATCCGGGAAGCCCTGCGCGCCGGCAGGTAAGCCGCTGTCAACGCGACTACACTCAGAATGCCGACCGCGATTGCGATCATCGCTGGGTTCTGTTGAAGAGTCCCTTCCTCGATGGTGGACCTTGGTTGAGTTGAGTTGGGCGGAGTTACAGCGGAAAATTGGGAGGCGTGACGCAATGTTTGGCTCGACGGTATCCAGCAAGTTAGTTCGTGTTTTTGCTCAATACGACGAACGTTCGATTATTCGTCAGAGGCATGGGTCGACAACCGCGGAATGATGACCAATCCGTTCGTCGCGTCGTCTAGGTATCGGGCTCGATTCCGAAGATCGCCAGCGTCTCCTCAACACGCCCGCAACACGCCCGCATTGAGCGCCAGCCGGTAGGGAACTCCGGCCGTGAACGAGAGACTTCTAAGGAACTCGCGCAAAACGGACCGCGCCCCGCGCCGCCAAGCTTTCACGAGTTCCTTTGTGGTTTGGCGGCGCGGGGACGCGCCCTTTGCGCTCTTGAGGAACTCGCGCAAAACGGACCGCGGGATCGCACCCTTTGCGCTCTGAGCTCTTCAAGGCATCAGACCAGTTTCCAGGAGCGAGGTGACTATTCCTCCCGCGGATCTCACCTTTCGAGGGATGATCAGTCCTGTGGCGGAGGCAGGATCGAAGGTGCATCCGCTGTTCCCGAGATGAGATGCGCTTCCGGCATCGTCGTTGACTTCCGCGTAAGTCGTTCCGAAATAGTTGTCGATCGTACCGGAGAAAGTCGGAAGAGTGAATGCGATCGCCAAGCAGCCGAGATGCGTCTCAGGATCTAATCCAGTTGCCGGCGTAACAACGGCGATAAAGGTTCCATCCGGCCGCTCCGCAATATCGAATTCGGTCAGGAACAAAGACCCCTCGTCGTAGCGATTGGCATCCGCCGGCCCACCGAAGGGAGGGCCAAACTCCGACCATGATGAAATAAGCGTCCAATCCGAATCGGTGGGCGCCACTAACGTGTAGTACTGGGGAGGAGATGTCGAATTGGGAGGTGGAAGGCACTCAACAAAAAGATAGATGAGCGAGTCGTGAATCAGAAGGGCGGGCTCGTCAAATGACATGCAGCTTTCGAGCGGGATACCCGCCATGGCGGACAGGTCGGCATTGCCGAACCGCGCGGACAGGACGGGGGTTTGTAAATTGACTGGCGATGTCGCGGCCTTAGCGAGGATAAGGGCGTTGGTATAGGGGTAGAGAGTGCCGTAGAGTATCGTGCCATTCGCCTGGACGCAGTATTGCTGGTGAACTCCATACCAATTGCCAGTCCCGTCCGGCGCTAAATTCATAACCTCGTTTGAGGTGTAGGCATTACCGGAGTTCCTTGAACGATCCTCACAAGACGGCGAATCGATCGGCACGTAGCTTGGTTCGTAGAGAGTTGTTGCGGGGCCCCAGGTCGCGCCTCCATCGTGGCTTGCGACGAGATGAATCGCGATGGCGGGCGTTGTACCCGTTCCGCACGTCGGCCCGGTTGGACTGCACGATTCACCAAAAGAGTAGGCCAACCAGAGACCGGTCCCGGGAAGAAGGGGGTCCCTGCGAATACTCGGATCCGCGAACCCCGATGCAAGACATTCCGTTCCGCACACTGCGGTCTCCGGTACTAACGAGAGACACGCCGCTCCGGCGACTGCGGAGGCGGCCGCATTGGGGCAATTGACCGGCAACGAAGGGCCTCCCGCCGGTGTAAGCGGCAGGACCGATAGGAGCGCAAATGGAACCGTGGAACCGCTGTTGGGACTGCCCGCGCCGACGGCAATGATGTTTCCTACAAGGCCGGACGCGGACGAGGCAAGGGGCGTCCAGTCGTACAGGCGGCCGGCTGCGGCGCTCATTGCACCGCAAGAGAGCGCGCTGCAAGGAAACCCGCTCAGGTTAAACTCGGCTTGTTTCGATGCGCCCGAAGATTTCCATGCAATTAACTGCGCGCCTGTACTGTTGAAAATCTGGCCCGGAGTAGTTGTCACGTCAAAATTGGCGGGTGACAGGAATGTTGCGGGAGCGGTCGTTTCAGGCGTATTCCACGCCTGGCTGTTCTGGGCAACAACGTTGGACGAGAACAGGACCATAGCGGCGAGCGATAACACGCTTCGACGGATAAATGTCATTGGATTTCCCCATAAAGAGACTTAATTTTTGTGATTTATTGAAAAAATACACAAAAATTCTTGCAAGTCCTTCAAAGGATACTTAAAATCCCCGCTCATTTCTATCAGCATCTACTAAAGATTTGTATTTTAACGGCCGTGTGCACCTGGAAGACCGTGCTGCCCCACACAATTGAGCAGAGGAATCGCGATGCAACCCGGATTGCCGGGGCGCAAGAGGGTAGTTGGTTTAGTTGGTTCCCCTTGCGGTGTAACAACGGTTACTCGTAGCGGGTGCTCATGTTCTCGGGAACTCCCCCGGGGATGCGGGCTTAATCGCCGGCCATTGCAGGAATTGAAGCGGAAGGAGAGCGTGGGTTAATGGCGGATAGGGCCGGAACTTATCCGCCGTGATGGCGACGAAGAAGGGTGCACCCGAGGATCTCCGGGTCGTTGAGCTACGTGTTGAGCTACCTGTCGAGGTGCCCGGCCCCGGACAGTTGCGCGTCCGGGTACGAGCGGCGGGAGTGGGTTCGACAGACTTAATGGTCCTGGCAGGAAAGTATCGATATGCGCCAAAATTTCCTTTGGCGCCGGGGTACGAGATCGCCGGTGTCGTGGACGCGATTGGGACCGGTTCGATCGATCGTCTCGTACGTGCCCTGCAGCCCGAGAGTGTCGATCGCGTGTTCGACGCTGTAGGAGGCTCTCCTATCGGTCGTTGCGTTGGAGCGCTTCGGCCGGGCGGGATGTTGGTTGGATTTGGATTCATGGGAGCGTCCGGCGCGCTGTCTCAGCTTGCCCATGTTCGCCAATATTTTCGTGGGAGCGCGCTTGCGGGAACGGCAGGGTAAATTCTACGGGATTACCCTGTTTTATCGGAAAAATCCCAGGCAATTTCGCGAAAATCTGCCCCGGATTTTCGCGCTGCTCGTAGACAAGAAGGTCGACCCGCTGATTAACCGTACGTTCCCGCTTCTGGATGCGAGAAAGGCGCTTGAGCTTTTGGCGGGCGGTTCCATCGAAGGCAAAATCGTACTTAGTAGTAGCTGATGTGAGGGGCCGCGACTACACTTGGAGCACTTTCAGATCAGCAGTCTGTGTAAAAACCGACTCCCTCACGGTCGCGGCTCCGTAACGCGATGAGTCTACCGGGCCTTTTTGCACGGGCTCTTCGGAGTATTCCACTAAGTGCATGTAGTGACCCGGAGAACCTTCCTTTCTCCGGGTCTCTCTAACATACCCGATTGCGGCTGAAGGCTTTACTTAGCGCCGACCTTGAAGGTCGTGCGTGCAGTGCCAATCGGAAATCCGGCTGAAAATGCGGTTACGCCGAATGCGCTGTTCAAAGCAGCGGCCGCGTCGCTCGACAGAGTCACTGCAATGTTACCGATCGATAGGATGTCTTTCTTGGACGGTACTAGAGGTAACGCCAAGGATGGAAGCGCCAAATCAAACAACGTTATTCTACCTACGAGCGTCCCATTCACTACCGCCGCCGCGGTTAACACCGGCGCGCCGCCCGTCGTGTCGATGATGTAGTTGAACACTTTCACGGTCGTGGAACCCGCGGTCAAAGAGAGACCGCCTTCATGAAAGATCTCGGCCTTAGCCGTATCGAGATCGATTTCGCCATCGGTGACCGGGAAAGCCGCCGTGGCGCCGGTAAGAGTGGCCGGCTTTTCGATCGACGGCGTCACGCCAAGACTTGTCAACGCGCTCAGGAAACTACTATCTAAAGCGACATCCGTGGAGCCGGCGACAATTGGGCGCGTGTCGGCGGACGCTAGTACGGGGAAAGAAAAGGCGGCCAGCACCATGGCTGACTGCACCAACAGGGAACGATTCATCGTTTACTTCTCCTTTGAGTTATCGTGGCGCGCCAACTAAGTCGGGCGTCACGCTTGAGCAAACGACATCGGCCGGGTAATCGGATCACTTACCTCGTTAACATATACGCATGTTTGTCCGAACGCGGGTATCGTTTTTCACTATGTCCCGAATGGTTACATTTGGGTTAGTAATCCTGGCCATCTCCCGCGGTGACGCGGCTGAGCCGAACGAGGACGCTCGCGTTCGTGCGCTGGAACAGCGCGTCTCGGCGCTCGAGAGAATCGTTGCGCGTCTTGCCGAGGAGAACGCTCGACTCAGCGCGGCGAGCGCTTCGGCGCAGCCGCTCGACATTCCCGCTACATTTCCCGCTACTTTTCGCGAGGCAGGTGGCGCGGGGACGGCGGACTCCGCGGCGCCCGCGCCGTTATCTGACCCGGTGACCGGGCAGCTCCCGCAGGAACTGCTTCCGAATCTCGGCAAGATCGGCGCTGTTGCCGATTTCATCTCGGGGGCCAACGGGGGAACCTATGGATTACATCCCGGCAGTTATCTCGGTGGATCGGTGCAGTTGCCGTTGGCGCTCTTACCCGGCGGCCGGCTAAGCTATGAGTTTTCAGTAACACTAAGTCAGAGCGCCCGATCTTTACCGGATACTTCAAACGTCGCCCAGGTAGCCAACCTCGCCGTACTCGCGTCGCTACGTCCCGGGCAGACGGCGGCCAATCTTGCGGACGCAGCCGCGGGCACGGGGCCGGCTCCGTTTGCGGTTACCCAACAAGCCAGGTGGCGCGCCCAGACGATTCAGATTGTGCCGGTAGCCTTACGATATAGCTGGACGCGCCTTGACCGCTGGCATCTGCGTCCCTATGCGGTAGTAGGCCTGGGCGCCGACGTCACGACATCCAATCAAACCACGTCCTCGGGCTTACGCGCCAACGCCGCGCTCGACCCCGCGACGGAACAGGCCTTGACTTCTCTTTTCGGCAGCGCGCCATTCACCGGACCATTAATCGGCGGTCAAATTACCAGCTCGAATCAACTCCAGCAGACGCGATTGCCTTCCGGCCAAGGCGGGACGAGCTTAGGAGCGCAGTTCGGTGGGGGGATCGACTGGTTGTTTCCATCCGGACTAACCCTAGGATTAGACGCCCGCGGAAACTGGATTCCGGGAAGCACCATCTACCCGACGCTGGCCGTGCAATGGGGGTGGCGCTTTTGATAGACTCGCGCAAAACGGAGCGCGCCCCGCGCCGCCGGCTTCACGAGTTTCTTTGCGGTTTGGCGGCGCGGGTTCGCGTCCTTCGCGCTTCTAAAACGCGCCGAACAGCAGCTTATGGCCCTTAGCCGCTACACTGCCTCCGGTCGGCTCGTCGGTTATCGCCAGGCCCGTAATGTTATCCGTTCCGCTTAGATTCGGATCGGCAAGCACCGCGAGACCATTGGCTTCCGTCTGCATAATTCCACCGCTTACGATACTCGGGTTCGCTTTGCGAATCAGCCACAATTGGTAGCACTTACCATCCGGGAGGACCGGCAGTTTTTGCGCGACGAGGAACAGCCCGGCCTTCGCACTTACGACTGCCCGGGCCGATCCGTGGCCGGCGCCTGAATCTACCGCGCGTAGCTCGACCGAGCGAAACGGCCCGGAAGCGATCACAGCGAGTAAGCGATCATAATCGCTGCGCTCCGCGCGGTGGTTGCGCACTTCGGAACGAAGCTTTGCGATTTCTTCGGTCTGTTCAGCCGCACTTTTCGAGGCTTCTGAAGCTACTTGCTCCAACCGGCGGTTGCGGTTCTCCAGATCCTGCAATTTAGCCCGCAGATCGTCAAGATGAGCCTGCAGGTTCTGCCGATCGCGATCGGCGACGGCTATGCGCGCGTTCAAGTCGGCCGCGGTTTTCTCCGCAAGGGATTTTTCCTGTTGCGCCTGGGCCAGAGACAGCGCGAGAGAACTGTCGGGGGAAGGCGGCAATTGCCTTTCAACCTGGCGCTTCGGCTCGACTTGCGGGGCGCCGGGGGACAGCTTCGGCGGAACCGAAGTTTGCGCTCGCCTCACCTCACTGTCGAGCAGCGCAACCTGAGCTTTCAGCTGCTGATTCTGTCCCTGCAGCCGGCTTACCTCGCCGTTCCGCTCAATGCTTTCCACGGTTGCATAGATCGCCAGCGCCAGCACAGCGGCTAAACCCCACGCCATGACTCTTCGGCTGCGGGTGCCGACGGCTTGCGCCGGGCGCAACGGCTTCTCGAATCCGTTTCCGAACAAACGGGCCTGCAGCCTGCGCTCGACTCCCGGGGATGGGTGGCGTTCCGGCGCGGACAGAGCAAGCATCGGCAAAATGTCGCTCCATTCCTTTTGGGCAACCCGGCAGGCGCCGCACCCGCTTTGCAGGTGGCGATTCATCTCCGCGCGTTTTTCAGCATCGAGAGCGCCCATTTCAAACAACGCCCAGTCGTCTTCATCCGGACACCCGGTTACCTTCATAATCCGCACCGGGAGTTACGAAGCGCCGTGCGCATCTTAGCGAGTCCGAGTCTCAGCCGCGACTTAACAGTTCCCACCGAAGTATCCAGCTTGCGTGCGAGTTCACTATGTGACAAACCTTCAAAGTAAGCCATTTCAACGACCGAGCGCTGTTCCGGCGGCAGCCTATCCATGGCCTGCACCACGGCGAGGGCCAAGTCCGAATCGGACGAAGCCGCGTTGCCCCCCGGTGCGCGGACGTACGGTTCGATCGGTTCGGTTGCATTCCGGTCATCCTGGTATACGTAAGCGCTTCGCCTTGCGGATTTTCTTTTGTAGTCGAGCGCAAGATTTCGGGCGACGGTGAACAACCACGAAAGCAGCGCCCCACGCGAGTGGTCGTACAAAGGGTAGGATTCCCACAACCGCTGAAAGGTGTCCTGAAGGATTTCCTCGGCAGCCGGCCGGTCGCGGAGGATGCGGATGATCAGCGAAAAGATCCGGACGCTGTACCGCCGATAGAGCAGTAGCAACGCTTCCGGCTCACGCTGGGCGACGCGCTCCAGCAGATCCACATCGCTGGGCTCCGGATAGTCCTTTTGCGCACTCACCAGCATCTGTCAATCGACGTTAACACGCCGTTGTCCGATGATAAATGTCTGGTTTTCGTTTGCCGGAAAGCCGTGGACGCGGCGGCGCTCGATGCTCAGTCAATTATGTCTGGTCAGATCCAACCTCTACGGCGGCGACCTGCGAGACGGCATCCAGCAAATGATTCCAGTTCGTCTTGCCAAGCGCTCGTTTCAGCCCGGCCTGCGCGTTCTCCCAGTAGGGGACCGCGCGGCCGTATTCGCGTTTTCCGGCAGCGGTTAATGAATGACGGGTTTCCCGCCGATCGGTTCCCGTCTCGGAACAAAGCCATCCTTTGCGGCGCAGGGTAGCGAGCGTTCGGGTGAGCGTGGTGCTATCGATCTCGAGAATCGCGGCGAGTTGTTTCTGCGTTATCTCAGGCGCGAGATGCAGGGCCTGCAAGAGAGTGAATTGGGCAAGCTGCAGGCCCGTGGGACGAAGCGCGTCGTCGTAGTAGCGCGTGGCCACTCTGGCCGCCCTGCGGAGACCGGCGCACGCGCAGGGGAGCGGGACCGGCCGCTTTCTCGGTTTTGCGGGATGCCCGCTCTTCCTCACGAACTAATTGTACCTACATCTATCGCAAGCGACCGGCGTGGATTTCATGAAACCGATTACATGTAGATACATCCAAATGCGTAAGAAAGTCAGACCGTGAAGGAAGTCGAGACATGAACTACGAAGGGCCTGCATACTTGGTCCCTGAGATACTTATCGGAACTGTAGCGGTTGCCGCCGTTGCGCTATACGGGCTGCGCCGCGTTTTGAACCGCACCGGCTGGCCGGAAGAGGAGCGGCAGCGGG